>JACRDZ010000212.1 GCA_016212735.1 Candidatus Firestoneibacteriota bacterium
AAGGCTTTGGGCTGCGTTCTCGGAGCAAAAAGTTCTCGACGTACCACAAAGGGTACGCCTGCGAGCTTTTTGCTCCTGCGGCCTTGCCCAAAGCCTTTTCGCTCGACCTCGCTACGAACAGGGTTAGCGCTGTAGTGTTAACAAACTCTATATTTCACGTTCTGTATGACGATATATATAGCAATTCAAATTAACTGCAACAGGCATGCTTGCAATATGGCAAGGATAAGTTTCAATATTAACTGACAGACATGTTGTTTTGCCGCCAAAACCCAATATCCCGATATTTAATTCATTTATTTTTTTAAGTAAATTTTTTTCTAGAAGAGCAATTTTTTTATCTTTATTTCTTTCCCCCAAATTCCTTAAACCAGCTTTTTTAGCTAGAATTGCGCATTTTTCAAAACTGCCGCCAATTCCAACACCCACAATTATTGGCGGACATGGATTAGCACCAGCTTTTTTTATTGTATCTATAATAAATTTCTCAATATCTTCCCAGTTAGCAGTTGGCTTGAACATCTGAATTGCACTCATATTTTCGCTGCCAGCACCTTTTGCAGCAAGTTTTATTCTTATTTTATCTCCAGGAACAATTTCTGTGTATAATAGTGCTGGTGTATTATCACCTGTATTTTTACGACAGGAGGGAAGAGGATTCCTAACAATGGATTTACGCAAATAACCCTTTTTATAACCTTCTCTTATCCCCTTATTTACTGCATGATTAAGCTCGTCACCTGTTATATGCACATCCTGTCCTATTTCCATAAAAATAATACTAATCCCAGTATCCTGACAAAGAGGAATTTTTTTTTCAAATGCAGTCCTTGCATTTTGAAGCATATATGTCAATACCTTTTTTGCAATTTGCGATTTTTCCATCTGCTTTGCACTTTTTAATGATTTAATAACTTGCTTATCTACTAAATAATTGACTTCTATAGACATTTCAGAAATAAGCTTAGTTATTTTACCAGCAAATATTCTACGCATATATTGCTCCAAAAATCTTTTTAAATCTTCCCTTCTATTTCTTTAATTACATCTTTAACTATTTTTGCTGATTTATCAAGATCAGTTTTAGCTTTTAAAGAAAGTGGAATTGATACAATCTTTTCCATACCGTTTTTACCTAAAATAATTGGGACTCCAAGATATATATCATGATATCCATATTCGCCTTTCAAATACACTGAAGCAGTAATAACACGTTTTTCATCATATACTATGGCTTTAACCATATCAACAACACATGATGATGGAGAATAATATGCACTCCCTGTTTTTAAAAGAGAAATTATTTCCGCTCCGCCATTTCTTGTGTGTTCAATAATTTTATCAAGACTCTCTTTAGATAAAAAATTTGAAACAGGGATTCCGTTTATTACAGTATATTCTGGAAGTGGAACCATAGAATCCCCATGTCCGCCTAATACAAGCGCCTGAACATCCTTTATAGCAACACCTGCTTCCTGAGCAATAAAAGCGCAATAGCGCGCGCTGTCCAAAAGACCTGCCATCCCAATAACTTTAGCAGGATTAAATCCTGTAATTTTTAATGCAACATATGCCATTATATCGAGAGGGTTTGTTACCATTAATAACAATGAATTAGGTGCATATTCTCTAATTTGCACTGAAATGCTTTTTATTATCTCAACATTCTTTAACAATAAGTCTGTCCGACTCATACCTTGTTTACGCGTAAAACCTGCTGTCACAATCACAATTTGCGAACCTGTGATCTTCTTAAAATCATTTATGCCTATAATTTTGGATGTAAATCCTTCAATATATGCTGACTGTATCATATCCAGAGATTTTCCTTCTGCCAGACCTTCAGCAATATCTAAAAGAACCGCATCTCCTAAACCCTTTTCAATAATTCTTTGAGCTACTGTTGCTCCTACCTGCCCTGCTCCAATCACGCATATTTTCATTTTTCTCACTCCTATTTATTTATATTATTTTTCCCCCTGCATAAAATTCTTAAGAAGATGTTTCCCTTCTTTTGTTAAAATAGATTCTGGATGAAATTGGACTCCTTCAATCGGATATTTTTTATGACGAAGCCCCATTATTTCACCTTCTTTTGTCCATGCAGAAATTTCTAAACATGCCGGCAAAGAAGCCTTCTTGACAATCAAAGAGTGGTATCTTGTAGCTTCAAAAGGATTTTCTAATCCTTTAAAAATAGTTTTCCCATCGTGATAAATCATTGATGTTTTTCCATGCATTAATCTATCTGCTCTTATAACATCTCCACCGTATACATAGCCAATACATTGATGCCCGAGACAAACCCCAAGTATAGGAATTTTTTCTCCAAATGATTTTATTACTTCATTTGAAATTCCTGCTTCAAGCGGAGTACATGGCCCTGGTGAAATAACTATTTTCTCTGGTTGTAATTTTTTTATCCCTTTAATAGAAATTTTATCATTTCGATAAACTTCAAGATCACAACCGAGCTCTCCAAGATATTGTACTAGATTGTAAGTAAATGAATCATAATTGTCTATAACTAGAATCATTAAAAACTCCTATATAAATTGACACTCTTTTATTCCAGACCACCCTCAGCCATTTCTATAGCTTTAATCATTCCCATGGCTTTGTTTAAAGTCTCTTCATATTCTTTTTCCGGAATTGAATCAGCAACAATACCAGCACCAGCCTGAATATATGCTGTTCCATCCTTAATAAGAATAGTTCTAATAGTTATACATGTGTCCAGATTACCTGAAAAACTAATGTATCCTACAGCACCTGCATATATCCCACGCCGTGTTTTTTCTAATTCATCAATAATTTCCATTGCCCTGATTTTAGGTGCTCCAGATACTGTTCCTGCAGGAAAAGTAGCAGAGATACAATCGAATACATCTTTGTCAGACTCTATTTCTCCAAGGACATCAGTAACCATATGCATTACATGTGAATTTTTTTCTATTGTCATTAATTCTGGGACATGAACCGAACTGTATTTTGAAACTTTTCCAATATCATTTCTCCCTAAATCAACCAGCATAATATGTTCAGCTCGTTCTTTCGGATCATTATAAAGTTCATTTTTTAGTTTTTCATCTTCAATTTCATCTTTTCCTCTTCGTCGTGTTCCTGCAATTGGTCTAACTTCTATACATCTATTTTCAACTCTTACCAATATTTCTGGAGATGAACCAACAATAATCATTTCACCCATGCGTAAGAAAAACATATATGGAGAAGGATTGATTTTACGCAATGCACGATAAATATCAAAAGGATCGCATGATATATTTATATTTAATCTCTGGGAAAGTACAACCTGAAAGATATCTCCAGCTCGAATATATTCTTTTGCTTTATTTACATTTTGTATAAATACTTTTTTTACTGTGTTGGATTTTATTTTTATTTTATTTTTATTAAATTTATTTTTATTATCTATAATTAAAGGTTTTTTCAGTTTATTAATGATTGCTTCAATCTTTATTTTTGCTTCCTCATATAATTTTTTAACATTTGCGTTATTGTCAATATAAGTATTTGTAACTACTTTAATACTGTGATTAATGTGATCGAAAACAAGAATTGTATCCGTAAAAACAAATAAACTCTCAGGTAAATTCAATTCATCAATATTATTATCAGGAATATTTTCAAAATAACGTACCATATCATAGCTTAAAAAACCAACTGCACCACCGTGAAATCTGGGCAGACCATTAATAGATACAGGTTTATACTTTTTTAACAACTCTTTTAATATTTTAAATGGGGAGCCAGGTTTTTCAATTTCTTTTATTTTCCCATTTTCTATGATTTTAGCTTTTCCTTTTTTGCTTAAAAATATTATTGAAGGATCACTGCCAAGAAAAGAATATCGTGCAATTTTTTCTCCTCCTTCAACACTTTCCAGCAAATAAGAATATTTTCCATTATCTATTTTAATAAAAGCAGAAACAGGCGTCTCTATATCAGCTAAAATTTCTTTATATACAGGAATAAGGTTACCTTTTTTTGAAAAATTAATAAATTCGTTTAAATCTGGATAAAACACTATTTATTGCTCCATTCTATTTCTTTAATTTTATAATATTAACCATGTATATTTTACGTTATTTAAATCACAAAAACAATATATATTTAATTAGGTTTATTATTTACTATGTTTTTCAACTCCTGGTTTTTATCCCAGTCTATATATCTTGCAAGCATAAGATAAGCAATATCATTTTGCCACAGCGGCTCAATATCTAATATTTTCCGCAAATCAGGCGATATTTTTGTCCATTCTTTTGTCCCGGGAATAGGAGAAAAATTGATTAATTTTATCTTTATATTTTCTTTCTGCACAAAATCAATAGTTTGAATAATGTCTTCATATTTTTGCTCAGGTAATCCAACCATTATATACACACCTATATCATTCGGTTCAAATCCAGCTTCTTTAAGATAATTTATACTCTTTATGAATTCAATGTTAGAGATTTTCCCTCCTGTGTTAATCTGTAACAAAGGATTGGAGGTCTCCAGACTTAAACGCAATTCACGAAATCCTGTTTTTTTCATTTTAATAGCTAATGATTGAGTGATAAATCTTGAATGTAATCCGTTTGGAGTATAAAAGTTTATATCTATTTTTCTTAAAATCAATAAGTCCATTAATGTTTCTATGTGTGAAGAAGAATCAAATAGCAGAGCATCATCATAAAAAGCTATATGAGAAAGATGGTACTCTGTATAGTAAAATTCTATTTCATCAATAATATCTGAAACAGATCGTTTAAGATACACAGGTTGAAGTTTTTTGCTTGCGCAGTAGCTGCAGTTATTTCTTCTCTGTAATATTGTCCGCTGCCTGACTTATTATTTTTTCTGGAATACTCCGGTAATGATTCATCTGTCCGATCAATACAATCAATCAAATAAACTTCATATCCATAATTTTTCAGAATACTTCCAATATACAGAAGTCCCAATGGTTTTACCCATGAATCATAAGCTTTGAAATCATAAATCCAGGGATTAACTAAAAGAATGCGTTTGTTCATATTTAAATTATAACAAATATAGATAAAATAACCAATCGTTTTAACTAATTTGCACAATTAAAAGATATATCTTAATATTTTATTAATCGGAGATAAATAAATGCAGAATATATTTTTAGAGAATCTTGATATTATATATTTTTTTTATGGATCATCATTTTTTATTATGGGGGTTGCAATAATTATCTATTCTTCACATCAGCAAAAAAACCGTTTTTATATGTCTAATATCTTATGGTTATTAGGTTTATTTGGCATATTGCACGGTTTTCATGAATGGGCAGAAATATTTCTAATGTTTCGAGGGAATCGATTTTTTTTAAAAGAAATCGATTGGATAGCTGTATTTTCTTCATATGTTTTTCTTGCTCTGTTTGCACTGGAATTTTATAATATTACAGAAAATAAAAAGATTAACATTACATATACATCTCTATTTTTTTTAATAATAGTTATATTTGGAGTATTGGTTTTAATAAATAGTAATTTAGTTGATTTTTTCAGCAGGTATCTTCTTTGTCTACCGTCTTCTTTTTATATTGGAAAGACTTCATATAAATATTATAGGAAAGAAAATAAAGATTTTAAAAATAGAGCGTTGAAGAATTTTTTTTATATATTTGCATCAGGATTTTATTTATATAGTTTTTCTGCTGGAATTGTTGTAAAAAAAGATAGTTTTTTCCCTGCAAATTTAATAAATACAGAAACATTTTTTCAAATGTTTATGTTCCCTGTACAAATTTTACGCATGATTAGTGCTGTAATTATTACATGGACAATTGTAAATATTTTAAGAATATTTAATCAGGAAAATAATAGGGAAGTTAATTACTTACTTAAAGAAGCTATTAAAATCCGTGAAGAACTGGTAATAAAAACAAAACAACTTGAGGAAGCTAATAAAACAAAAAGTAAATTTATAGCAAATATCAGTCATGAGCTAAAAACTCCGCTTAATTCTATTCTGGGTTTTTCCGAAATATTAATAGAAGAAAGTGCTGGTTCTATTAATGAAAGGCAGAAGGAATATTTAAAAAATATCGAAAAAAGCGGAAGATATCTTTTGAGATTGATTCTGAATATCCTGGATGTCTCAAAATTTGAATCCAGCAGATTCGAGTTAAATATATCACAATTTTCTGTTACAAAAACAATTCGTGAATCAATAAATAGCATAAATTCTTTAATATTAAAAAAGAACATAAAAATTGTAGAATATATTGATTTCGAACAGGAATACATTTTTGCGGATTTTTATAAATTTCAACAGATAATTAATAACTTATTGTCTAATGCAATTAAATTTAGTAATAAAAGCGGTAAGATAGAAATAAGAATAAAAGAATATAAAGTAATATGTAACAATTTGAAATATATTTTAATTGAAGTTGAAGATTCAGGAATTGGAATAAAACCTGAAGATCAAGAGAAAATATTTAAAGAATTTGTTCAATTGGATACAACTGTTCCAGGAACAGGACTGGGCCTAGCTATTGCTAAAAAATTTATTGAGCTGCATGGAGGCAAAATTTGGGTTGAAAGTAAAGAGGGTGAGGGAAGTACTTTTAAATTTACTTTACCTGTATTGTCTTGCGGATGTGAAAATATTTACTATCCTGTTTTACAGATAATTCAACTTTTAGGTGAAAACCAACCTTATATTTTCTACTGTAAAGTAAAAAATATAGATAAAGTTGATCTTAAAATTGCCGCTAAATATATAATATTATTAAAAGACAGGTTAAATGCATTTTCAAGAGAT
>JACRDZ010000215.1 GCA_016212735.1 Candidatus Firestoneibacteriota bacterium
AAAGGTATGATGGATAGCATTGATAAATTTACAGATGACTTTATGATTAAAAGAAATCAACCCGAGGATCAAAAGAGAAAATTATTCAAATGAAATATTTATTAGATACAAATATATGTATTTATATAATTAAAAAAAAACCTTTAGAAATATTTAATAAATTGGTAACAATAAATATTTCAGATGTTGGAATATCCTCAATTACTTTAAGCGAATTAGAATATGGAGTTGAAAAAAGTCAGTACCCTGATAGAAACAGATTAGCATTACTAGAATTTTTATCACCAATCGAAATTTATAATTTTGACGATTTTGCAGCTAAAGAGTATGGAATAATTAGAACAGAATTTGAAAAAAAAGGGAATCTTATCGGTCCTTTAGATATGTTAATTGCTGCTCATGCTAAATCCTTACGACTTATATTAGTAACTAATAATGAAAATGAATTTAAAAAAGTATCTGGATTAAAAATAGAAAATTGGACAAAGTTTGGTTATAATGCCTCATAAATGAGGCAACTACATTAAAATTTTTGTAGTTGCCTGATTTATCAGGCTTAGTTTAACATTGATAAGATGAGTTCCTAACAAATTAGATAAATCTACCGGAGAATTAAAAGTTGAAAATTGTAAAGGATAAAATCGAACTTAAAGAATTGAAAGAAATGGCATTAAATAGTTTTGGCAATCTTGTTAAAGCTGTTGTTGATGTTGAAAATGAAATTATGGCGGTTGATGCTGAGCTTCATTCGGATGAAGAGGCTTTGCTTTTAACGAATGGATCAAAACAGAAAGATTTGTGGGGTATTAATTTATATCCGGAATTTGAAGGTGAACCTTTTATTGAATTTGACTCAATGATCAACATCCGACCTTCTCAAGGTAATCGTACCAGAGGAGTTGACGATCCTGAAATTAGAGATAAAATTAAAATAATAGTTAATAAATTGGTGATAAAATGAACTACCAACACAAAAGTTTAGCAGACGGCAGATGGTTTGAATTTCCGTTTCCGGTTCAAATGGCTAATATTGGAAGCGAAGTAATTAGAGCTATTAATTGGAAAAATAAAAACAATCCTGAATATAGCCAGAAAGCTTTTGATCGTGCTTTAGAACTACTCTCTTTAACTATTTCTGATGAAAAAAATAAAAACCGGCTTAGAGAATTAACACGTCTTTATGAAGTGTTAGTTGATTATTTTGATTTTAATAATCAATATAAATCTACTGACGAATTATGGCAAAAATACTTCCTTGCCTTTAACTATATGGCAAGATTGGGTTATTGAAAAGACAAATGGGATGGAGTAATAAATATTAAAATTGTATTGAATATCCACATTAAGTATTATAAAATGATAGTCAAATGATTAAGTTAACTCAATTACAGAAAAATAAATTACAAGATTTAAACGTTAGTTTGGTTTATCTTTTTGGTTCATATGCAGAAGAGAAGTCTATGCCTTCAAGCGATATTGATATTGGTGTTGCTTTTTTTAATGAGAAGACTTTAAAAGAAGACGCAGGTAAAATTTATAATGAGCTTTATTTTCTTTTTAGTGATATTTTTATCGAGAAGAGCATTGATATAGTTTTTTTACAAAACGCTGGATTAGAACTTAGATTTGATGTGATTGGACATGGTAAAATTATTTATCAATTTTCTTATGAAGAACGATTAAAATTTGAAGATCAAGTTAATATTTTATATATGGATTTTAAACCGCTTTTAAAAGAATTTAATCAAGCAATATTAAATAGGATTTGAAAAAATGGTTAAAGAAATAATAAAAAGTCAATCAATAATTCCTCGAATAGATGGCATCCAGAGAGATATTGAAAAATTAAGGAAATTGGTTGACCTCCCATTTGAGGAATTTGAAGAAGAGAGCAATTTTATTAAGTCTCAATTTTATTTGAGGCAGGCATTAGAAGGGGTTTTCCATATTGGATCGCATATACTTGCCAGAATTCCAGGTGGCCGAGCTAGTGAATATAAAGAAATAGCTTTAAAATTAGGTGTAGTGGGAATAATTGATAAAAATTATGCGGAAAATAATTTAAAAGCAATGGCTGGTTATAGAAACAGGTTAACGCATTTTTATGCTGATATATCACCAAAAGAAATTTATAAAATTCTTAAAGAAAATTTAAATGATTTTAATGTATTTTTAGAAGCAATTAAAAAATTTTTACAGAATCTGGAAAAATTTAATTTAATAATAGAGTGACCACCTTTAAGTATTTGAAATTTAAAGTGCTATAGAAAATATTATAGTTAACCGAGACGTTTTTTGACATTAATATTTAACAAAATATTATCATTGAAAGGAAATGTAAATGAAAAATAAATACATATTTATTATAATAATATTATTAATAAGTATAATAAATATTAAAGCAGAAGAAAAGGTGTCTTTATACAATATTTCTCCATCGGATGTTTTAAATATTGAAGTCTGGGGTAAGCCGGAATTGACAAAAGAAACAATAGTGCGGAATGATGGAGTTGTAACTTTCTTACCAATAGGTGACATTCAAGCTATAGGAAAAACATCTCAACAGTTATCAGGTGAAATATCGAAACGGTTAGAAGAGTTTTTTGAAAAGTCTATAGTAACAGTTTCTATTAAAAAGCCTCATGGTAATAAAATTACTATTCTTGGAGGAGTAAATAAGCCGGGAGAATATTATACTTTTGAAGATATTACTCTTTTGGAAGCAATAGGTATAGCAGGAGGATTTAATCTAATTGCTGAAGATAATCGAAATATTAAAATCATCCGTAAAGATAATGTATTAAAAATACAAGTTTCTTCTTTAAAAGATATTGAAAGTATAAAAGATAATATTCTAATAAAAAATAGTGATATAATTATTGTTCCTGAAAATCTGGAAAACTTTATTGAAAAGGTTAAAAATAGAGCTAATATAAATATTTTATTGGATTTTAATAAGAATACAACAACAACAACAACAAATAATAATAATATAATAATTGATAATATTAAAAATTAATTCAAAGTACAGGAATTTCAAAGTTATAGGTTTTAAGTAGTAAGTTATAAGTTTAGAACTAAAAACTTAAGAATAAAAACTAATTTTAAGGAAAATTTATGGCAGAAATACAACAGGATGAAATAGATTTAAAGCAATATTATCAGATTTTAAAGAAACATAAAGGATTCATTATTTCAGTAATTTTATTATTTTTTATATGTAGTTCAGTCATTAATATTTTTATATTACCTAAGATTTATAGTGCATCTGGTAAAATTTTTATTAATAGAAATAAAATGCAGTTAAAGATGGAACCGCGTTTTCAGACCCATTCAGATGAAGATATAAGTTATGAAACTTATGTTGAACTTTTAAAGAATCGTGAAATATTAAATAATATAATAAACAGATTAAAACTGAATATGAATACTGGCAGACTTGCTGATATGATTTTAATAAATAATATTCATGATTCAGGTAAATCAGATGTTTTACAGGTAATTGTGGAAGCTGGTGACCCTCTGTTGGCAAAAAACATTGTAAATATTTTGTTAGAAGAATATATAATTTTTTTCCAAAAACTATATGCATCTAATCCTAGAGAAACAAAAGGTTATATAAATCAACAGGTTGAAAATAGTAAGCATCAGTTAGAGAAAGAAGAAGATAAGTTAAAGAAATTTAATGAGGAAAATTCATTAGATTTAATTAAAAAGCAGATAGAAGTTCGTCTGGAAGGAGTATCTCGTCTTGAAAAAGAATTAGCAAGTACTCAAATTGAAAAAGAGGAATTAGAGTACAAGCTGGATCAGCTAAAAAAAGAAGTCGAAAGTAAGAAATACTATTTGTCATCTCCTCTTGTAGAATCAAATTCTTTATATCAGGAATTACAGAGAAGACTTATCAATTTAGAAATAAAACTTGCTGAAATTAAACAGAGTTTATCAGAAAAACATCCAACATATCAAGAAACTCTTGTTACCATTGAACAAAACAGGGTAAAAATACAGGAAGTTATACAATCTATTATTGAAAATTATAATTTTAAACTAAGCAATTTTATGGATCGTGAAAAAACATTAAAGGAAGATATTAATAAATATAAAAAAGAAGTTCTGCAATTTCAGGCAAAATATGCAGAATTAGATCTTACAACAAAAAGGCTCCAGCGTAATCAGGAATTAGCTACTCAAACATATACTATGTTAGCCAATAAAATAGAAGAGTTGAAAATCGAAGATAAAGTTCAGCCAACTTTAATGAAAATAATTGAGTATGCTGAAATTCCTGAATCCCCAACTAAACCAAGAATCATACGCAATATTGGGTTAATATCTATTTTAGGATTTTTTATGGGAATTTTTTTAGCTTTTATTAAAGAATATTTTGAAAATTAAACTTTTAATTAAATTCATTTAATCTGCAGTCCGATAATTAATGATTTATGTATTTATGTCCTATCTAAAGGAGGTTAAAATATGGAAATAGAATTTTTACAAAAGGGCGGCATTGTTATGTATCCAATATTAGTCTGCTCTGTATTTTCTCTAGCAATTATTTTAGAACGTTTTTATGCTTACTGGAAAACAAATAAGCTTTCAAAGGAGTTTCTTTCAAAAGTAAATATTCTAATTAAAAGTGATAAAATTAATGAAGCAATAGAAGAGTGCGTAAAAATAAATACCCCTGTATCGGCAGTATATAAAGCAGGGCTTTTAAATAGACATAAAGAGAGAGATGAACTTAAAAGTATTACTGAAGAAGTTGCTTCAATAGAAGTATCAAATCTTGAAAAGTATTTACCTGGTCTGGCAACCATATCTACAGTTACTCCTCTTATGGGATTGTTAGGGACTGTAACTGGAATGGTAACATCTTTTAATGCAATTGCCGCATCAACAGGTGTTGGAGAATCAGCTCTTCTTGCAAAAGGTATAGCAGAAGCTTTACTTACAACAGTATTCGGGTTATCTGTTGCTATTCCATCGGTTATAGCTTACAACTATTTTAGTAAAAAAGTGGATAATATTGTATTAAGTATTGATCGTAGCTCAATGGAGCTTGTTGATATTTTAGTAGAGATGAATTCCAGAGTTATTGATGATCTAATGAAAAGCAGTAAAGAATCATAATAATAGGAGAGGAATATGATTAGGAGGAAAAGAAACAGATTATCTCCGAGTGTAGATATTACACCAATGATAGATGTAACTTTTATGGTAGTAATATTTTTTATGCTTACTTCAACTTTTGTTTTACAACCAGGGATTGAAATAAAGCTGCCAAAAGCTGTTACAAGAGACTTAAAAGAATCCAAGGAATTAGTTGTTGTTCTGACAAAAGATGGAGATTTGTTTCTTAATCGTGAAAAAGTTACTCCTGTGAGCTTGTATCATCGTCTTGAAAATGATTTCCGTGATCAAAATTTGATTATTATAATGGCAGATAGAGATGTAAAACATCATAATGTTGTAGAAGTTATGGATATTGCAAAACAAGTTGGAATAAAAAGAATAGCAATTGCTACAGATGTAAAAGAGGCAGAAAATTAAAAGGTATAAAAATGATAAATGAAAAAAACTTTTCATTAACAATAATGTTGTCTCTTATTATGCATATTCTTTTGTTTATGATTTTTCCTTATATTACTCCTCCACCGGCAAAAGTATACAGTTATTCAGAAGTAGATTTGTCAAAGGTCTCTTTTGATGATATTAAAGAAAAGATAGAAGATGAAGTAAAGATAGTAGATAAAAAGTCTCCTGTTGATATTAATGAGAAGGATAAAATCATTCCTCAAGAATCAGAAGATATAAATAAGCTTATGATTCCAGAAAATAAAGGATATCAGCTTGTTTCTCCAAAATATGGAGTGAACTTGCCTTCCCGGGCGCAACAAGAAGCAGGGGATAAATTTCAGGTTAGTATTAAGAACGATAAAGGAGCTCCAACAGATGTTCCTTTTGGAGAACCTGATATAAAAGAACATAATTTAGCTCCGGATACAAATATATTTAATAACCGTGAAGGTATTTATAGACCCGGGATGGAAGATGGGAAAGAGACCCCAACCCAGGAAAGTGTAAAAGGTCATTACAGCAAATTCAAAGAAAAATATGTCCCACCGGCAGCTCAAAAACCAAAAGAAGAAA
>JACRDZ010000216.1 GCA_016212735.1 Candidatus Firestoneibacteriota bacterium
ATCACCAATTGAATATAATTTAGAATTCACAATATTTGAAACAGATTTAAGTTCTGCTTCTGTCAAATCTTCAAACAGGTTAATATTTTTCAGAGTTTTGTGACTAACCATTTATTTCATCCTCCTTATCTTGTGTTCGTTCATTATTAATTTCTATTTTTTCTATATTTGCCGGACATATCTTATCAAAATTTGTTCCATCTTTTCCTGCTTCTAAAAAATTACCTAAAAGATTTGTATTCGCAGCAAAATAAAACGGCAGGAATACGCTTCCTTCAGGAAGTTCATTGTTTATAGTTACAGAAACTTTAATATTATCATAAGGAGTTTTTAATATAACCTCTTCTTTTTCCTGCAGTTTAAGTTCTTTTGCATCTTTAAAATTTATCTCAAGAGGAGAATGCCCTGTAACAACCATTATTTCATGAGATTTTTGAGACATAGTCCCTGTTCCAGAATGGTATAAAGTCCCGCCTATTAATAAAGAAAATGGATACTTTTTATTTTTCCCTGTTTCTGTAATATTAAATAATACAGATTGAAACCTGCCTGAATCTGATGGAAAGCCCTTTGTAAAAAGGGTTTTTACCCCTGAATTATTTTCTATAGGCCATTGTATTCCCTTTTTCTCTATATCCTTATAATCAACGCCATTATAAATCGGACATACTTTAGCAATCTCTGTCATAATGTCTGCTTCTATGGAATAATCCATTGAATAGCCCATCTCAGAAGATAAATTTGCAATTATTTCCCAATCAGTTTTACTCTCTGCTTTTCTATCCAGAGCTTTATTTACTTTCTGAATATGCCTATCTGTGTTTGTAAATGTACCATTCTTTTCAGCAAAACTTACTGACGGAAGAACAACCGTAGCAAATTCTGCACTTTCAGTGCGATAGATATCCTGTACTACAATCAATTCTATCATATCAAAGGCTTCTTTAAATTTTCTTTTTAAATAAGGTAAAACAAGATTATCCCCCATAATATACAAAGCTTTGAGTTTACCTTCATGTATTGCTTTTATCATATCAGGAAGACTTAGTCCTTTCTCTTCAGAAATCCGTACATGCCATAATTTATTGAATTTTTCTCTAACAGATTGTGAAGTTATTTCCTGATATCCAGGTAAATATAGAGGAGTTACTCCCATATCATATGATCCTTGAAGATTATTATATTCAGTAATAGGAATTATACCAGCATGTTCACGCCCTATATTCCCTGTAAGCAGCACTAAATCGATTAAGATAAGTATATTATTTTCTGCATTATGACCAACTGTAATTTCATTACCAGAAATTATAATCCCCTTATCTGTACCTGCAAATAAATCTGCTATTTCTTTTATTTTTGCTATGGATACTCCTGTTATTCCCGACACTTTTTCCAGAGTCCACTCATTAATGCTTTTAGAAAAAGCTTCATATCCTATAGTATTAGCTTTTATGAAATCTGCATTTACTTTATTTTCTTTAATTAAATAATTACACATACCGGCAACAAGAACACCTTCTGTTCCGGGCTTATTCTGAATATGCATTCCGCCATATTTTTTAGTAAATTTAGCAAGTTTATCATTTTTTGGACCTATAACAATTACTTTTGCTTCATGAAATCTATTAGCTTTTTTTATTTTTAACCCAACAACTGGATTTAGTTCAGCAACATCCAGACCAATTACTATAATTACGTTTGCTCCAATAATTTCTTCAAGAGAATTTGTGCTGGATGCTACTCCTAATGTGTTTTGCATGCTTTTTATAGTTGGCAAATGATAATAGTGTGCTACTGTATCAACATTATGATTACCTATAACTGCTCTAAAAAACTTCTGAAATAAATAATTATCTTCATTAGTAGTACGTACAGAACCTATACCTGCAATACTCTGAACTCCGTATTGATCTCTTATACGTTCTAATTCCTTACTCACTTTGATAATAGCCTCATCCCATTTTACAGGAACCAGTTTATCCTCTTTGCGTAATAAAGGTTCATATAATCTGGAAGTATGATGAACATAATCATATCCATATCTGCCTTTAATACACAGATGCCCTTCATTTATTCCTTTATGATCATCTGCTGTAACTCTATATATTTTATTGTTTTTAACATTAAGTTCTATCTGGCATCCTGTACCGCAGTATGAACAGGTGGTAGGTATTTTGGTCAGTTCCCAGCTCCTTGCCTTATATTTAAAAGACTTTGAAGTCAGCGCACCAACAGGACACATAACAACACAGGATCCGCAGAATTCACATCTTAATTTTGCCCCTTGTGCAGTATTTATTTCTGTATCAAATCCTCTCCTGACATAATCAACTGCTCCTACTCCCCGGATTTCATCGCAAACTCTTACGCATCTGCCGCATGTAATACACCTGTATAAATTACGTTCAATAACAGGACTGTGCAAATCAATAGTAAATTCTCTGTCTTCACCTTTAAATCTCGAAAATTGATTTATTGCAACTTCATATTCATAAGCAAGATTTTGCAAAGCGCATTCACCGCTTTTATCACAGGTGAGACAATCGCATGGATGATGAAGCAGAAGAAGTTCTATTAGAATTTTACGCGCTTTTCTCACATTAGCTGAATTCGTAAATATTTCCATATTATTCGCTATCTGTGTTACACAGGCGGGCAATAAGCGCTTAACACCTGTAATTTCCACAGCACAAATACGACAGGATCCATAACCAGCTCGTAAATGAGGATGATGACATAAGGTTGGGATATGAATACCATACTCATTTGCAACTTCTAATATCGTCCTATTTTCTTTAGTGCGTATTTTTTTACTATTAATTGTAATCTCTATCATTCTTAAAACCCTTTTATTTAATTGCTCCAAAACGACATTTAACTATACAGGTACAGCATTTTACACATTTATCTTTATGTATTAATGCCAATCCTTTTGGCTCCCACTCAACTGCATCAACAGGACAATTGCGTTTACATAAACCGCATTTTTTGCATAAATCAGGAATAACCTCAAATGAAAGCAGATTAACGCAGACTTTTGCAGGACAGGTTTTATCTCTGATATGTGCTTCATATTCATCGCGGAAATAACGGATAGTGCTCAATACAGGATTAGGTGCAGTCTGACCAAGTCCGCATAATGCCAGACGTTTTATTTCATTCCCCAGATCTATAAGTCTTTCGATGTCTCCTTCCTGTCCTTCTCCCTTGCATATTTTAACAAGCATTTCATACATTGTCTTTGTGCCTACACGACATGGAGTACATTTACCGCAGGATTCAGTGCGTGTAAAATTCAGGAAGAAACGTGCCATATCAACCATGCAGGTTGTTTCATCCATTACAACAATACCACCGGAACCCATCATTGCACCAGCTTGAATCAATGATTCATAATCAATGGGTGTATCAATAAGTTCTCCAGGTATACAACCTCCTGAAGGACCCCCGATTTGTACTGCTTTAAACTTACGTTTATCAGGTATCCCTCCGCAAATATCAAAAATAATTTTACGTAAAGGAGTTCCTGCAGGGACTTCAATTAAACCTGTATGTTTAATTTTTCCGGTTAATGCAAATGTTTTTGTACCTTTTGTAGTTTCTGTACCTATATTTGAATACCATTCCCAACCGTTATTTATAATGTAAGGGACAGTAGCTAACGTCTCCACATTATTGATATTGCTGGGTTTTTCCCATAATCCCTTATGTGCAGGAAATGGAGGCCTGTTGCGGGGCATCCCTCTATAACCTTCTATTGAAGCCATAAGAGCAGTTTCTTCACCACAGACAAAAGCTCCAGCTCCCTGTTTTACATGTAAATCAAAACTAAAGGTAGTTCCCATTATATTTTGCCCGAGAAAACCTCTTTCTCTTGCTATATTAATAGCTTTTTCAACACGTGCCACAGCAAGAGGATACTCAGCTCTAATATATGCATAGCCATCATTCGCTCCAATAGCATAAGCAGCTATACACATTCCTTCTATCATGCCATGAGGATCTCCTTCCATAACGCTTCTGTCCATAAAAGCACCTGGATCTCCTTCGTCTCCATTAGCAATAAGATATTTTATAGGGCTTTTTGATGCTCTGCAAAAACTCCATTTAAGACCTGTTGGGAATCCTGCTCCTCCGCGGCCGCGTAAGCCGGATTTTTTAACAGTTTCAATAACTTCTTCAGGAGTCATTGTTTTTATTGCTTTTTTAAGAGCTTCATATCCGCCAACAGCTAAATATGCATCTATTTCTTCTGGATCTATAAAGCCACAATGTCGTAGTACAATTTTATTTTGTTCACGAAAATAGGGTAAGTCTTCATAAAAAGGTATATCTTCATACGGAGTCTTTGTCTCATCTTTTATCTGAGCAATAGCTTTCTGTTTATAAAGGATTTTCCCTACCACATGTTTATCAAAAATATGGGGAATATCAGATGAAA
>JACRDZ010000024.1 GCA_016212735.1 Candidatus Firestoneibacteriota bacterium
GCTTATATGCTTCGTTCTCGGAGTAAAACGTACTGCTGAAGAGTACGTTTTACTCCTGCGGCCTTGCCTATAAGCTTTTCGCTCGACCTCGTTACGAAAATTGATAACGGGATAGGCTCTTAGATTATATCATTTCCTGAGGATCAATATCAAATAGAACTTTAACTGTATTCAATATCTTATTTTCATTCATATATTCCTGATATGTCTTGAAAAGACAATTATGTAATGATGTCCGATTGTAACCTTTTAATATTATCTGTATGCGATTATAGTTATTTATTTTAGGTATTGGAGCAGGAGCAGGTCCCAAAAGCTGCATATCTTTTAATTTAAATCTATCAAATATTTTTGAAAATTTTCGAGAAGCGCTTAAGCAATGCTCCAGACTTTTGCTTCTGAATAGAATATTAACTAAAAATGTAAAAGGCGGATATAATAATGCTCTGCGATATTTTATTTCTTCCTCATAAAAATTTCTATAATTATGCTGACACGCCCATTTTATGCTGTAATGTGATGGGTCATATGTCTGAATTATAACTTTCCCAGGCAAAGAACCGCGTCCTGCTCTTCCAGCAACCTGTGTTAATAACTGAAATGTACGTTCACTGGCACGGAAATCAGGTAGATTAAGAGTTATATCTGCCATAATAATTCCTACTAATGTAACTTGAGGAAAATCATGACCTTTAGCTATTATCTGCGTACCTATCATTATATCAAGTTTATGCTGTCTGAAATCCTCCAGTATTCTCTCCAGTTCACCTTTCTTAACACTCACATTAAGGTCCAATCTTGCTACTCTTTTATCAGGAAACATTTTTTTTATGCTGTCTTCAATCTGTTCTGTTCCTATCCCAAAATTCTCCAGATACTCACTTCCGCATAAAGGACAAATATCAGGAACAGATTCTGTATAACCGCAGTAATGACAACAGATTCTTTTTCTGCTTAAATAATATGTTAAGGATACTTCACAGTTTTTACATTTTAATGACCTGCCGCATTTTCTACATAAAATAAAAGATGAGAATCCTCTTCTGTTTTGAAAAATAATAATCTGTTCTTTTTTAATAAGAGAATCCTTCATCCCTGAAATAAGACTCTCTGAAAATGCATTAAGATTTCCTTTTGAGACCTCATCTCTCATATCTACAATTTCCATTTCAGGCAAAAAACTTTTTTTAACACGCTTATTTAAACAAAAAAGTTTATATTTACCAAGACTAACGTTATAATATGATTCCAGACTCGGGGTTGCTGTTCCTAAAATTACCTGAGCATTACAAAATTTTGCACGCATAATTGCTGCATCTCTGGCATGATAGCGAGGACTTTCATCCTGTTTATATGAAGTTTCATGTTCTTCATCTATAACTATTATACCTACATCTGGTAAAGGGGCAAATACTGCGCTCCTTGCGCCAATTACAACTTTAACTTCGCCATTTTTTATACGCCACCATTCAGAAAGACGTTTTTTTTCTCCAAGTCTTGAATGTAATACCGCAATATTATTTTCTCCGAATCTTCTTTTAAATCTGGCTATTGTTTGCGGTGTAAGTGCTATTTCAGGGACCATTACTATTGCCTGTTTAGAAAAAGCGATTGTGCGAGATATAGCTTGAAGATATACTTCTGTTTTTCCGCTTCCAGTAATTCCGTGAATAAGAACAACACCAAACTGATTACTGTGCTGTTCTATAAATTTCAGACATTTCGATTGTTCATCTGTTAGAATAAAAGGAGACTCTATCTCTTCACGAAAATCGCTAAAAGACTCTGTATTTGAGGAAAATGATCTAAATCCAGTTGAACACAATACATAAATAAATTTTTTATCTATTAATTTATTTATTAAAGATGAAATATTCTTTACGTTAAATTTACTTTTTAATTCATTAATCTCAATTCCATTATTTGATTTAATTATTTCTAAAAGTTCATTTGCCTGCAAAGAAAGTTCTGTATTTTTTCCCAATTCTCCAGAATAATAATATTTTTTTATATTTACTGGTTTCTGCGGCGAAACAAAATAACGTAAAGTAAGTCCAAGGGAGCTGAAATAATAAGAAGAAATCCATTCAGCTAATTTTAAAAGATTCTTATCTATCACAGTTTTTTTATCCAGTATAAAAAGAATATTTTTAACTTCTATAGTTTCATTCGGGGGCTCTTCTCTTATTTTTACAATAAATCCAACTAATTTTTTATTTCTGAAAGGCACTAACACGCGTACTCCTGGAGAGATATAATTTTTTAGTTCTTCAGGAATACTATATGTAAAAAGAGGCAGGGGTAAAGGTAAAGCTATATCCGCAAAAATCATATTTTGCTCCGAAAACTGATTTGAAGTTAAAATCTATCTTGCTTTATATATATTTATACTATTTTTCTCTCCATCAGGCGCTGTCACAGTAACTTCTATTTTACGCACACCGTCTATACCAAATTCACTGGCAGATTCTGTCCATTTATAACCAGGATATTTTTCAAATTCCCCGGTTTTAGTTCCAACTTCAGGATAAGGTGCTATTTCAATTTCACTCATTCTCTGTTTTGCAAGAAACAGCAATCTTGTTAAAGTAGTTGATTGATTTATAGACATCAAACTGAATACATTTAATTTAATAAATGCAGTGAAAACCAATGCAATAATACTTACAGCAATAAGTACTTCAAAAAGACTGAATCATTTAATTTTAATA
>JACRDZ010000025.1 GCA_016212735.1 Candidatus Firestoneibacteriota bacterium
TATTTAAAAAATAGCTTAAATAAGCTGGGAATTTATAGGGCACATAGAGG
Organism: Candidatus Firestoneibacteriota bacterium; assembly: GCA_016212735.1. The sequence continues at coordinate 51 of JACRDZ010000025.1, forward strand.
GCACAGAGGGGGAGAACTTAAAAACTCTTCTAATTCATTAATATTTAAAGGTTTCTCTGTGTTCTCTGTGGTTAAGTTTTGACATTACCAAGAAAAAAAATAAGGGGTCGCGTCTCAACATTTGACATTACTTCCCCTTAAATCTTCTTCCAGACTCTTTGTCTAACTCAAACACCTTTAAAAACTAGTTTTGATTATATTTTTTTAGGAATGTATCTAAATTATACTCCTGCTGAAAATCTTAAGTCAAGAACTTTTTTCGATTAATCATAATTTTAATCTGCACTTTTTTTGACATAAACAAGATAAGATTTTGAAATAAAAGGCAAAAAAGATTTTTGTGTATTTTTTAATTTATTTAAATGCGGAGGCTCTCCTCGCATACACAGCTGTCATGCACCTTGCAAAATAAAAAATCGCAAGTTGCACGCCAGCCTATTGCCTTTGCCATCTCCAGCAGTCTTGGTGCTCTGACTTCAGCCAGCATAAAAAAGCTATCTGGAGTTTATCCCTTACATTTTTAATACGGGATTCCCTGCGCTCCAAGCCTGCTTCAGTCTCCTTATCATGGTAAATTGGCGTTCTTTCTCTTACATTAACAAAAAACCAAAATAGGGAATCCCGAGGTAGAACCTCCAGGATTTTTTTAATTTAAACAATATTTTTTATTATTTTATATCCAGTGAAGGTAGATTTTCTTTGATTTCGTGTAATATATCATCAAGAGCAGGAATATCCTGAAACCATTCTCTACCGGTAATCTCATTAGTACATGCGCAGTAAATTTGTGAGATCAGTATTTTAAGTTTTTGGGGTAAATGTTCGGGTTTTTCCCTGCATATTTCTTTCCAGTGCTCTATATCCTTTTGTTTTGCTTCACAAACTGCATCATACCAGACTGTATTGCGATAATGTATCCTTGCTATTTCTTTGCTTACAGGAATACCATTATTACCCACAGGAGTAAACCGGCATTCATCCAGTGTGCCTGCAACATCAACCACGATCAAACGGCGCTCAGGATTAAAGCCAACTTCAATTTTTCCGTCTTCATTTACCAGATTTATTTTTGCAAATTCTTCTGTAATGATTTTATTGACTTTATCAGTCATATTTTTCAGTTCTTTAAGTTCTGCTTCGCTTAATCCTGAAATCTTTTGTGCTTCATCCCAGAGCATATATCTATCAGTTATTTCAAGTTTAGTGGAAACATCGTAAACAGCTTTTTCCAGTCTCTGATTAGGATAAGGCTTTTCATATAGCCCCATATCTTTCAAGGTTATTTCTTTACTTGATAATCGTTTAAAAACACTGCTCCCAGGAGGCAGAAAGTTTCTGTATATTACTTCCAGAGGAATCAGAAAACATCCTTTTAAACTCTTATATACTGAATAGTCATAGTTATTATTTTTAAATTCTGGTTTTACTACGCGCAAAATTTTAACTTCCATAACATTAACCGGTTTTTTTACATCCGCAAGATTTTTTACTGTTCCATTCTCAACAAGTCCAGAATAGTGATTTGGTATTCCCATTTGTATAAATTTTTCAAAGAAATATGAGGCAAGCAAAGAAATAGCTTCTCCTTTATGATCTATATGGTCAGGCATTTCTCCCCAGTCAAAAACCGAATATCTGTCCGAGAAAACAAATCGTCCTGTTCCAACACTGTCAGGTTCTGCTTTTTTTATAACTTCAAGATCTTTTACACTGCCCATTTAGATATCCTATTCTCTGATATCATTACATGCAATTGGCATTCTCCATCCTGTACCAAATGCATGGTCTGTTATTTTAATTCCAGGAGCTGCCTGTCTTCGCTTGAATTCTGCTTTTTTAACTAAATATGATACTTTCATTACTGTTTCTCTATCAAACCCGTCTGCAATTATTTCTTCAGTTGATTTATAATGTTCAATAAGTCTTAATAAAATATTATCAAGAATATCATATGGCGGTAACGAATCCTGATCCGTCTGATTTGGTCTTAGTTCAGCTGATGGAGCTTTATCTATAATTGCCTGTGGAATAATATTCCCTTTTGTTTTGTTTATCCACTTAGATATACGGTAAACCATTGTTTTAGGAACATCGGAAATAACACCTAATCCGCCTGACATATCTCCATATATTGTACAGTATCCAACTGATATCTCCGATTTATTCCCTGTATTAAGAAGCAGTGCTCTGTATTTATTTGAAAGAGCCATTAATATATTCCCTCTTATACGGGATTGAATATTTTCTTCTGTTATATCTTTTGAATATCCAGAAAAAACATCTTTCAATGTATCATCAAATGCTTTCATGATTCCATTTATAGAAATAATAAAATACTTTATACCAAGATTTTTTACAAGTAGAAGTGAATCATCAACGCTTCCTTTACTTGAATAAGGTGAAGGTAAAAGAATACCCAGAACATTTTCAGAACCTATTGCTTCACTGGCTACAGCCGCTGTTAAAGCCGAATCAATTCCTCCTGACAGACCCAGTAAAACTTTTTTAAAACCGCATTTGTATATGTAATCTCTTGTCCCGCAAACAAGTGCATTCCAGGCTTCTGATTCCAGAGTAAAATCATCATTGCAAATTATACCCAAATAATTACTTATATCAGCAACTACAATATCTTCCATAAATGATTTTGCACGTGCAAATAATTTACCTTCATTATCAAAAGCACAGCTTCTTCCATCAAAAACAAGATCATCATTGCCTCCAACTTGATTAATATATAAAATAGGGATTTTATATTTACCAGCAATATACCTTAATCTCTCCTCACGTATTTTTTGTTTCCCAATTGTAAAAGGAGAAGCAGATATATTTATAATACAATCTATTCCCTGAGAAACAAGTCTTTCAACAGGATCAAAAGAATAACCTCTGTTCCAGATATTTTTATAATTCCATATATCTTCACAAATTGTAACTCCAATACGTAAACCATCAAATTCAAAAATATTTAATGATGAGGAGGATTCAAAATAGCGAACTTCATCAAAAACATCATAGTTTGGCAATAAAGATTTATTGAATTTCTCTTTTATTTTTCCATCATGTATTAATACAGCAGAATTATAAAGAGATTTTCCTGTTTCTAATGTATTTGGTTCAGCAATTCCAATTAATACAGGTATATTTGAAGATAATTCTGATGCAATATCATACAGTTTATTCCACGATTTTTTAATAAAACTTTTACTAAATAATAAATCTTTTGGCGGATAACCTAAAAGTGACATCTCTGATGTTATACACAAGTCGGCACCTTTATCTTGTGCTGTCTTAACACTATTAATAATCTTTAGGGCATTGCCCTCTAAATCTCCTACTGTAAAATTAAGCTGTAATAATGCAATTTTCATTTTTTATTCCATATTAATATTTTCACAATTGAATTATTATATAACACCACTAATTAAAGTCAACTTCATTTCCTGCTTTATTATATCTACCAGTATATTCTAAATTCACCAGCTAATCTACTCTCTTTTTTATAATCAAGTCGTACATAACGTAAATAGAAATATATTTTTTCTATTAAAGATAATCTGTATTGTATATAATATTCCCAATTTTGTTTATTATTATGATTTATATCTTCTTCATTAACTTTTAGTTTGTAATCTAATAAAGATGCTTTATCGAAACTATAAGATAATTTCGTACTTTTTGATCTATCTAATGAAGCATTTTCTTTATATTCTTTAAAGCTAAGTATTAATTCCAATTTTTTATATGGAATAACGTTAAACTGAATTGTATTATTCAATTCACAGGGTTTTCCTATTTCTTCAAATTTCCAGGTACGAGTATATTCTCCTGTCAGATGATTTGTGAATTTTGATTTAATCTGAATATTACTTCTTTGCGCAGATATATCTGTTGACGGATGCTGCCATAAATCATAATCTCCGCCTACTGATAAACGTTCTATTGGTTTATGTATAATTTTTAAATATATTCCTTTTTCATCAGTATTATCCGGTTCATCATCATTTGAAGCAAAACTGAGACTGTAAGGATTTATAAAATCTTTTTCATAATATCTGTATAAAAATACAGTAGCTGTTTTAGTATAATCAGAAACAATTTTAAAAATAGCACCTGGTATTCCCGATCCTGTTCTGGCAACTTCTGAAGTAAAAGAAAGATTTTCTATATTAAACTTTAAATACAGACCTGAAAAACTAATAGGATTATTATCTTCTCTATACCATGAGATATTTGTAGAATCATCTTTCAGAATTATCTTGCTTTTAAAATATGTTATTCCTATATTTAATGATTTATCAGGTTTTTTATATTCAATATTAAGACCATCAAGAAATTCCTGCATTTCTTTTTCTACATCTTTATTTGGAGCAGAATGTAAATAGGATAAAAAAATATTTTTATGCGGTTCAATAGTTAATCCTGTACCATAAAATTTATGCCGTGTTCCAGTATCAGGTGAAAATCCTTCATCCTGGCGGCTGTTGCTTAGAGTCACTCCTGATCCGAAATTTACCTTGTAGTTTCCGAAAATAATATTTTTAATAAATTTCCCATTATTGTATAAAAGAAAGTGTTTTGGTATACCTTTTTTAAGATGGTAATCTTCCATACTGTTATACCCGCCAAGAAAACCTATAACATATTTACCTCTTCTTAAAATTAATTCATCAAGTATATAAGGTTCTTCTTCCTCCTCCTGTGTAAAGCTTTCCTTGTATTTTATCTTATTATAAAAATAATTTTTGTCTTTTAATATTATTTTTACAAAAGGTCTCCAATCTCTTATCATTTTATCAGAAATTTCAGAAATGGAAATTAATTCATTTATATTCGTAAAACCATTTTTATCTTCTCGCAATTTAATAATTTTTTCTGCCAATTGTATATTAATACCTGGTAAAGATGTTAACTGATATTTATCTGTTTGATTTAAATCGAGAGGGTTTTCCAGAAGAAACAATAAATTATTTTTTTCTTCATCAGAAATTTCACTATGATAAAACAAGTCGTATATATCTTCTTCTCCTGATATAGAAGAGAGATCATAAGAATATAATATTTGTTGTAGAGTAAAAAGATGAACAATTGATAAGATAAATAAACCAATTTTTTTCAATAAGTTTGCCCTCTGATTTTAATACAGAATAGAACAAACGCTTTTATCTATTTTCTTATTGATATACTATTTTCTTTATTGTTTTTTTGAAAGGTTTCTTAATAACTCCTTTTTCTGTAATTATTGCTGAGATGTATTTTGAAGGAGTAATATCAAAAGCAGGATTGGCTGCTTCTGTACCGATTGGGGTAATTCGTTTTCCGGCAATAAAATGGATCTCTTCAGATGAACGCTCTTCTATAGGTATTTTTTCACCTGAATCAATATTAGTATCAATAGTAGAAATTGGAGCAGCAACATAAAAAGGAATTTTATTTTCATTTGCAAGTACAGATAAACTATACGTCCCGATTTTATTAGCTGTATCACCATTTGCAGCAATTCTGTCAGCACCAACAACAACAGCATCTATCTTCCCGCGGGACATAAAATGACCTGCCATACTATCCGTAATCAGAGTTACAGGAATCCCATACTGCTGCAATTCCCATACAGTTAAACGTGACCCCTGCAGAAATGGCCGCGTTTCATCTGCAAAAACATTAATCTTTTTCCCCATATCAAAAGCACTTCTTATAACTCCTAATGCAGTGCCATAACCCGCAGTAGCTAATGCACCGGCATTACAATGAGTTAATATAGTACATGGACTTTTTAATAAAACAGCTCCGTTCTTACCTATGCTTTTATTAATATCTATATCTTCATTATAGACATTAATTGCTTCATGTACCAGTATCTTTTTAATTTGCTGGACAGGCAGAGAAATGTTGTTTTGAAAACATTTTTTCATTCGTTCAATTGCCCAGAAAAGATTAACTGCTGTAGGCCGTGTTTTTCTAAATGTTTCTGCAATTTCATCAAATTCTATTTTTAATTTTAAAGCAGAATTGGTTTTGCTTTTTTCAATACCAAGAGCAATTCCCATACATGCAGCAACTCCAATTGCAGGTGCACCGCGGATAACCATTTTTTTTATTGCGTCTGCAACATCGGTGTATTCTGTATATGTATTATAAATTACTTTATCAGGGAGTAAACGCTGGTCAATCATCTTAACTGAGTTTTTTTCCCAATATATTGTCTCATAATATTTCATAAGATTATAAACTCTTTATTCTTTTTATAACTTCTTTAACCAGCTTTGATATTTTTGGTTCAGTCTCATTTGCTATTTTAATTATTTCTTCAATATTTGCAGGTTTTAAAGCGTCTGGTAAACACATGTCTGTAACACAGGATAATCCCAAAACTTTCAATCCTGCATGTATAGCAACAATTACTTCAGGTACAGTTGACATACCAACAACATCTGCTCCTATTATGCGCATAAATCTGTATTCAGCAGGTGTTTCCAAATTAGGTCCTGTTACACCTATATAAACACCTTTTTTTATTGGGAGTTGTAATTCCAGAGCAACTTTTTCAGTCAATGCTACCAATTCGCGATTATATGGTTCGCACATATCAGGAAATCTTGGACCAAGGTCGTCATCATTAGCCCCTATTAAAGGATTTACTCCCATAAAATTTATATGATCAGTTATAATCATAATATCACCCTGTTTAAACTGATGATTCATTCCACCGCATGCATTAGAAACGACAAGTAATTTCGCTCCCCATTTCTGCATGACTCTGATCGGAAAAGTAACTTGCTCCATACTGTACCCTTCATAATAATGAAAACGGCCTTCAAGAGCTGCAACTTTTTTACCACTTAAAGTTCCTATTACCAGATTCCCAGAATGACTGACTACTGTTGATTCAGGAAAATTAGGTATATTTTTATAAGGAATACTTTTTTGATTTTCAATTGATTCAACCAGTTTCCCAAGTCCAGTACCTAATATTATTGTAATTTCTGGGATAAAATCCGTTTCCTTTTTCAAAAATTTAACAGCTTTATCCACTTTATGTTTTAACTCAGTTGACATAAATCCTCCATTTTATATTCCCAGAAGCTGTTCCAATTCTGGTTTTTTTATACCATAAATTTTTATAACTTTCTCACGCGATTTATTTCCGCTTAAAATCTCAATTGATGATTTTGATACATTAAATTTTTTTGCCAGGAAAGATATGCATTCCATATTTGCTTTGTCATCTGTCGGAGGAGCAGCTACACGTAATTTAAGAGTATCATTTACAATCCTATATATTTCTGTACGTGATGATTTTGGTTGTACTCTTATTTTAAAAGTTACTCCTTCTCCATTTTCTTTAATTGTTAACATTTGCAATCCTTAAAGTTATTTGATATTTGATTACTCCTCTGTTGTTGTAATAATATCAGGATTATTTTCCAGGTCAATATCATTTAATGTGGTTTCTGTTGATTCTAAAAGATTAGATTCTGGTTCTCTAATTAAACTCCCCAAATTTATTTTATTTGATTCAGATGATGTTTTCTTTATTGAGCTTTTCGCTTCATTTTCTTTTGTTTCTTTTGTCTGTTTTTTTGAAGGCTGTTCTTCTTGATATTTCTTTTGATTATTAATAATTGTCTCTATATTTTCAATCATAATTTTTATTTGAGAAATAAGTTGATTTTTCTGATTCTGAAGTTCATAAATTTCATCTTTTATTTCCATTGCTTTTATTTCAGCTCTGCCTATAGTTTTTTCCGAGTTTAATTCCGCATTACGTTTTATTCGTTCTGCTTCTTTATTAGCTTCTTCTATCGTTTCATCAGAACTACGCTGAGCAGTTATCATAGCTTTTTCTAAAAATTCTTCTTTTTTCCTGTACTCATCTACTTTCTTGCGTAATTCCGCAACTTCTTTTGTGAGTCTTTCATTGTCTTTTATAGATGCCTCATAATCATCTGCTAAAAGCTGTAAAAAAGTATCAACTTCCTGAGTATTATATCCCCTAAAACCACTCTCAAATTTCTGACGTCTAATGTCATCAGCACTAATTTTCATTTATTTCCCCTCTCTTGATTAAGAGTTAATCCATTCTTCTATTTTAATCTTAATGCAAATGAATACAAAGAATTTACTATAAATTCTTTAATAAAAACTAATATAAGAAAAGCTATTAAAGGAGAAATATCAATCCCTAAACTTAAATTAACAGTCGAAATATTACTTTTTATTAAATATAAAACAGGTTCAGTTATCCGTACTATTGCACGTACAATTGGATTATATGGATCAATATCAAACCATGATATTATAACATAAGCAAAAATAGCAAAATTGTAAAAACTTATTAAATAACTTAATATTGCTGCACACGCACTCAGAAAATTTCCTAAAATAAACATTTGTTCTTTCTCTATAGTGTCTGCTCGAGCTCCTTAAAGGAGATTTTTTTCTATCTCTTCTGATCTATGACAGGCTTCTTCTATTGCCTCTGAAAATAATGCTCTAAAAGCGCCTTTTTCTAATTTATATAATCATGCTAAAGTTGTACCAGACGGTGAAGAGACAGAATTCTTTAGCTCTGCAGGATGCAATCCTGTTTCTTTTAACATCCTTGATGCACCAATAATTGTCTGAGTTGTCAGAAAAAGAGACGTATCTTTGTCCAACCCAGCTTTAAGACCTGCTTCCATTAAAGCTTCAGCCATTAAAAACACATATGCTGGTCCGCTTCCGCTAAGTGCTGTAACAGCATTAAATTTTGACTCCGGTAATTCCTTTACTTCACCAATTGCTTTAAATATTTTTATTATTTCATCTAAATCTTCTTCTGTAGCTTTACCACCCTTACATATGGCTGACATACCTTCTTGTATTAACGCAGGAGTATTCGGCATTACTCTTATAATGCGGCATTTATCTCCTAAAATATTTACTATTATTTCTGTTTTAACACCTGCAGCAATTGAAATTACTATTTGATTTTTATAATGAGTGCTGATTTCTTTTAAGACTGATTTAATAATCTGCGGTTTAACAGCAAGCAATATAATATCACTTTTAGCCAGACATAATTTTAAATCATCCGAACAAATTATTTTATACTTATTTTCAATATATTGCAATCTTGTTTTATTAATATCATAAGCTTTAATATTTTCAGGTTTATATTTTTTTGCAGTTATTATCCCGGATATTATAGCTTCTGCCATATTACCCGCACCTATAAATACAATATTTTTGTTTTCCATAATGTTATAAAAATATCAGTTTTTATCTATTTTGTCAAGCATAAGAGAGCGGATTCAAAAAATTTCTACAAATAATTTTGTTTTTATGATATATTAAATATCTGGTCGGGGCGGCGGGATTTGAACCCACGACCACTCGCACCCCAAGCGAGTGCGCTACCAGGCTGCGCTACGCCCCGAAACCGATAAAATAGTCCTATATTTGAAGTTCTATGTTATATAGAGCGAGATTATAATGAGGGATTATATCTTTTCAAAAATTTTTTGCAGTTCTGTTCTTATTTCTGTCAACAAATCTTCATATTCTTTTTTTATTTCTTGCGAATCTTTTAAAACTCCACCTTGTTTTTCTCTATTAAGTCTTTTTTTTGCCCCAGCTATAGTAAAACCTTCATCATACAAAAGATATTTTATTTTTAAAATCAAATCTATATCTTTTTTTCTATAGATCCTTTCTCCATTTTTATTTTTTTCTAAATTAAGTAATTTGAATTCTCCTTCCCAATAACGAAGAACATGTGGTTTAACTTTTGTTATTTCACTTACTTCACCTATAGAATAGAAAAGTTTTTCTGTAAAGCTTTTAATCATAGGGGATGACTCCAACAAAAAAAATTTAGCCACAGGATACAAAACAAATTTTTTTGCTGAATCCTGCGGCTATAAATTTATTTCACAGCTTCTTTCAACTGCTTTCCTGCTCTGAAAACAGGGGACATTTTACCTGGAATTTGAATCTCTTCTCCTGTTTTTGGGTTTCTACCTTTTCTGGGTGCTCTTTTTTTAACTTCAAAACAACCCAATCCTGCTATATTTACTTTGTCTCCACTGCGAAGAGCATTCTTTATTGTCTCAATAATGCATTCTACTGCTTCTGTAGCCTGTTTTTTTGATACACCGGTTTCAGCAATATTATCAATTAAATCAGCTTTAGTCATAAATTAATTCACCCCCCTCTTCAAATAAATAATTTTATTAAAATCTGATTATTTCAGTAGATGTTCTTCATCTATTTCATATCTTGCTTCACGATTCATAAGTTTATATAAAGCCTCTTCAGGTGATTTATCACAATAAAGGACTTCATACATCTGTTCAGTAATCGGCATATTTATATTGTTTTTTTTAGCCATATCATAGACAGAAAGTGTTGTTTTAAGCCCTTCTGCCACCATTATCATTTCTTCGAGTGCTTCTTTAAGTTTTTTCCCATATCCTATTTTTTCACCCAGAAGCCTGTTTCTGCTATGCTTACTTGTACAGGTACAAACTAAATCTCCAATACCGCTTAATCCTGCGAATGTTTCTTTTTTTGCACCAAAAAATGTACCAAACCTTGTTATCTCAGCTAATCCTCGAGTTATAAGCGCAGCTTTTGTATTGTCACCCAATTTAAGTCCGTCAAGGATACCAGTTCCAATAGCGATAATATTTTTTAGTGCTCCTCCAATTTCTACACCGATTAAATCCAGATTCGTATATACTCTAAAATAGGAAGTAAAAAATAATTCCTGGACTTCTTTTGCTATATTTAATTTATTTGAAGCAGCAACAATAGCAGTTGGTATTTCTAAACTTACCTCCTCTGCATGACTTGGTCCGGATAAAACAACAATATTTTCATTACCTGTTTCTTTAAAGATAACTTCTGACATTCTGTTTAAAGTATTATTTTCTATACCTTTTGAAGCATTAACAATAATAATATCTGAACGATTAATATTGCTAAATGCTCTTCTTGTAATTTCCCTAACAACATGCGTAGGGACTGCAATAACAATAATGTCAGCATCTTTTATTACTTCTTCAATTGAGGATGAGATAAAAATATTTTGAGGTATTTTTATCCCGGGCAAATAATATTTATTTTCTCTCTCTTTCCTTAAACTCAGAGCCTTATTTTCATCTTTAGCCCATAGTTTAACTTCCAGAGATTTTTTACTAAGTAAAATAGAAAGGGTTGTCCCCCAACTCCCAGCACCTAATACGGCAACTTTTTTTTTCATCGGAAATCCCTAAGGGCTCAAGCAAAAATAAATTGGACAATTTTAGCGCCAGAATTTTGGACGATAACGAGGCGTAACCGAAGGAGCATAGCAATAAATAAGCTATGTAACTGAGGTTACAACAAAGTTAGCGTCCAAAAGAACAAGCTAAAATGTTCAAGTTATTTTTGCTTGAGCCCTAAGAATATTAACAAAAAATTATTACTAATTCAAGTAAATTATTTATTTTCTATATCTATTTCTACTTTCTCACCTATCTTTGTTTCCTGACCTTTTATAAGTCTCTCTATATTAGCTTTGTGTCTATATATTACCAATAAACTGGTAATTACTGAAAAAATAACAATTGAAAGAGAATTATTATGATATATTATTACTAATATAACTAATAAAACTGTTGCTATAATATTGGATAAAGACATATATCGAGTAAAATATATCACTAATGCCCATATAAGTAAAATTACCAGCATTATTTCTGGGACAATAGCTAACCAGACACCAAGACTTGTGTTTACACCTTTACCTCCATTAAAATTTAAAAATATAGTCCAGTTATGTCCAACTATTGCAATAGTACCAATTAGAATAATAACAACATCTGTAACTTCATTTAAAACAAATCTACATAGAAAAACAGGGATAAAACCTTTAGCAATATCTATAATAAGAACTATAACTGCAGGCCATGTTCCCAAGACTCTTAATACATTTGTAAACCCGATATTCTTACTTCCGTAATTTCTTATATCTATTCCTTTAAATATATATCCAACAATATAACCTGTAGGAATAGCTCCTAAAATATATGTTGCAAATAAATAAAATATAAGCTTAAGAGACATATAAAATCCTTTACAAACTTCTTATTTCATTATAATCTGCTAAAGTCTTTTTTATTTTTATTCTAATAGGAATACCTGTAAATATAAATTTTGTTCTTAATTTATTTTTTATATAACGTATATACGATTCATGCAGTTTTCCTGAACCTTTTGAAAATATTACAAAATTAGGAGGTTTTATTCCAACCTGTGTAATATACATTAACTTGTTTTTGCCTCCGAAAGAAAATATAGGTCTTTTTTCTGTTAAAATAGACCTGAAAGCTTTATTAAGTTCATTCGTTTTAATTCTATTTGTATATAATGAATATATCTCTGGAATTATTTCTAACAATTTTGGAACTTTTAATCCTGTAAGCGCAGAAATATATACTATAGGTGCATATTCAAGAAATGGCATTTTATAATATATTTTCCCTTCTAAATCTTTTGCATCAGAATCAGTCTTTTTAAAAAGATCCCATTTGTTCGCGACAAGAATACATGCTTTACCATATTGTTCTATTACACTTGCTATTTTTTCATCCTGTTCACTTATTTCCTGAGTAGAATCTAAAAGTAATAAAACAATATCTGCTTCCTCTATACTTTTTAAAGTTCTGTTGACACTATAATATTCAATAGAATCTGTAATTTTAGCCCGTTTTCTTATACCTGCAGTATCTATCAACATAAAATTATGATCTTTATATTTAAAATAAGAATGGACAGAATCTCTTGTTGTCCCGGGAATTTCTGTTACAATAGCTCTTTCTTCTCCTAAGATGTAATTTAAAAGAGACGATTTACCTACGTTTGGTTTTCCTGCAATAGCTATTTTTATTAGATTCGGTTCCGAGCATTCTGGAGGTGATTCCATGAAATTAAGATTCATAACTATTTTATCTAAAAGATCCCCTATATTTATTCCATGTGAAGCAGAAATAGCAATTATATCTTTAAACCCTAATTTTGAAAATTCATAAATATTGTTTTGTTCTTTATAATCAATTTTATTTACAACATTAATAACAGGTTTACCGCATTTACGTAAAATATCCGCAATCTTTTTATCAATTGCAGTTATCCCGTCTTTTAAATCAACCACAAAAATTATAAGGTCCGCTTCCTGTATAGCTATATTAACCTGCTTTTCTGTATTAATAATAAATATATTTTCTTTCTCATTTGGAGCAAGCCCGCCAGTGTCAATTAATAGAAATATATTCCCCTGCCAATTGCAATCAATATAATTTCTGTCTCTTGTTACACCGGGTGTACTGTCAACTATAGCAATATTTCTACCAACACTTAATCTGTTAAATAATGTTGATTTACCAACATTCTGGCGGCCAACAATTGCGACTTTAGGTTTATCCATTAAAATATTCTCCAATTAAGAGCCTATCCGAAATACACTTTCGTAACGAGGTCGAGCGAAAAGGTTATAGGCAA
>JACRDZ010000218.1 GCA_016212735.1 Candidatus Firestoneibacteriota bacterium
GGAGAAGGCGAACATAAAGATATATCTGAAAAACTTGAAGAATTAGATTTGCATAAAATGGAATTATATCTTGAAGAAGAAAAATATGCAGAAGCTATTAGAGAAGCGAAGAAAATTCTTGCAAAAAATCCTGAAAATGTCGAGGTTCAGTATAATTTAGCTCTTGCTTTTGAAAAGAGGAAGCTTTATAAAGAAGCTATTCAATATTATGAAGATTTAATGAAAATTCAACCAGATTATCTTGACATAAAAAGCCGTGTTAGAAAACTACATCTGGCAAAAGCCGAAAAATTTTACCAGATGGGAAGTTATAAAGATGCTTTAGAAGATTATAAAAATGTTTTGAAATTTGAACCTGATAATATTGAAATTAATTTTAAATTAGGAAATTGCTATCTTAATTTAGACGAATATGATAAAGCCATGGAAATATTAAGGCTTAATGTAATTAAAGATACTAATAATAAACAATATCATAATTTACTGGGGCTGATTTATACTAAAAAAAATATGTATGATGAAGCAATTCGTGAATTTCAGAAAGCTATAGATTTGGATAAAAAATATGCTGAAGCATATAATAACCTTGGATTAGTTTACATTAAAAAAGGTATGTATGCTGATGCAATGAATGAGTTTAAAACTGCTGTAAAGATTGATCCTACTATTGAAATTAAATTCAAAGGGTAGGGGAACTTTTGCATGATAAAAAAAATTCCTTTTATTTTAATGTCTATTCTTCTTTTTTCTTCACATGTTTATACGGAACAAAAGACTAGAGAAGAAGCACTGATGGATTTTTATGATAAGTATAAGAAGGCAGAATATCCGACATGGTTAAAAAAAATGCTTATAGAAAAAGGGATTGAAGTTCCTATGTATAAATTTGTTAATACGGATGGTGGGACGATTTTAAATTTTGAAAACCTTCTTCTTCAAAGAACTGATAAAATAAAAGGAGGTTCTTATAATGAAGCTGTTTTAAAGAATTTATATATAATGTTTTTTGAGGGCAGTCAGAAATATTTTGTTGAATACTTTGGTGCTTTAAAGCAGATAGAATCGCAAGCATACCTGTCATTAGTAATTGATAAAGACAGAAGACATGAAAGTATAATTAATAAAGGAACCAAAATCAATGAATCTCTGGATAATGCATACGCTTCAAGTGCATTTTTTTATTATCAGCTTTCACAGTTATTAGATGTTATTACAGAAGAAAAATTTTTAATTAATGCAATTAATTTGAAAGATAAAGTTAATAAAATCTCATCATTATTGGGATGTTTAGTTGATCCTTCTGATGTTCAAAGTTATATTATTGCAATTAAAGGCGGATCACCTTTACATGTCAGTCATAGGATGGCAATCTATCAACAGCTTGAATCTTTAGCTTTTCTTGGGATAAGAGAAGTTGATGATTTTTCAGAAAAAGATAAAATATCCAAAGAATACGAGTGGGATAATATTAAAAAATCGTACAAAGAAATTAAAAATAAGTTGATAGAACTGATATCAAACAGTATATTTGAAGAATTTAGTCCTAAAGAAAAAGAAGTATTTACTTATGTTATAAAAACAGAATTGGAAGAAGTAAATAAATTTTTTAGCTCCCTAGATCATAAATTAGATACAACGTTATCATCTGATAAAGAAGTTATTAAGAACTAGTTTAAGGTATAGGAATTTGAAACGCTCGATAAATCGAGCAACTACATTGAAATTTTTGTAGTTGCCTGATTTATCAGGCTTACTTTAAGTAATTATTTTTTATTTGGAATAAAACAAAAATATGATAAAATATTTTCCGATTTTTATTAATTCAGATAATATTAGATGTCTTGTTGTCGGTGGTGGAAAAATTGCAGAACGTAAAATTATGACTTTGCTGGCATATGGAGTAAAAATAATAGTAGTAAGCCCTATTGTTACAAATTCAATAAAGAAAAATAGTTTAAAGAATAAAATAGAACTAAAAGAAAGAAAATTCAGACGAACAGATTTGAAAAATATAAAGGTTTTGATTTTAGCAACATCTGATATAAAGCTAAATGAAAAAATATCAAAAGAAGCGGAAAAATATAATATTCTTGTAAATGCTATAACAGACGGAGAAAAAGGGAACTTTATATTTCCTTCTGTAGTAGACAGAGGAGCGTTAAAAATTGCAGTTTCAACAAGCGGTTTGTGTCCGGCTTTATCTTTAAAAATCAGAGAAAGATTAGATAAACAGTTTTGCAGAAATTATGAAGAATATTTAAATTTTATTAGTAAGATTCGTTTAATTGCCCTAAGTAAAAATAAAAAAGAATATAAAAGAATTATACAGGATTTAACTCAAGAAAATATACTTAATCTTATTGAGAAAAAGAATTCAAACTTATGGAAAATGCAAGTAAATAATATTATATCCAGATATAAGCTTTAAAAAAGGGAATAATAAAATGTCGGATTTTTCAATAATTTTTCTATTAATATCATCTGTACTGTATTTTATAGGATTTATGTTTTATCTCATAGCGTTTTCTCATCGGCGTGAAAATTTGTTTAAATATGGGAACTATATTGCATGGAGTGCTATTGCAATACATACTTGTTCTATTATATTCAGAGGGATTGCAGCAGGATATTTTCCTATAACGAGGTTATATGAAACTCTATCTTTTTTTTCATGGTGTATAGTTTTATTATTTCTGATTTTAAACTATTCTTATGAATTGCGTATTATGGGGCTTTTAATACTTCCCTTTTCATTTATTTGTCTAGGATATGCTCTTATGGTTCCTAAAACAATGACACCGCTTGCACCTGTTCTGCGCAGTAAATTATTTGAAATACATATTATTATTGCCTTTTTAAGTTATGCTTCTTTTGTTATAGCTTTTGTTACAGGTCTAATATATTTATTTCAGGAGAGAAAAATTAAATCCAAAAGTAAAAGCATGTGGCATTATCATCTGCCTTCTCTGGAAGTAGTGGATGAAGTTAATTACCGCTCAATAATTTTTGGTTTCCCTTTATTCACATTAAGTATAATAATTGGAGTAATTTGGGCGCAGCAAGTAATTGGGTCATATTGGAATTGGGATCCTAAAGAAGTTACAGCGTTTGTTACATGGTTAATTTATGCTATTCAGCTGCATACCAGAATTGCTTCAGGATGGCGTGGGCGGAAAACAGCAATATTATCTATAATTGGTTTTTTGGTTGTGCTTTTTTCTTATCTGGGATTACATTATCTCGGATTAGGTTTCCATACATATGGTTAATAGGGGATAAAATGCATATTGTAATAGTGGGTTTAAGCCATAAAAATACTCCGGTTGTAATAAGAGAAAAAGTATCATTTCCTGAAAATAAATTAATCCATGCATTAAACTGTCTTAAAGAATTTTCTGAAATTAATGAAGCGGTTATTTTATCTACTTGCAATCGTGTTGAAATATATGCACTTGTAAAAGATATAGAAAGAGGGATAGATAATGTCAAGGAATTCATATGCAGTTATCATAATATAAATATTTCTGATCTGGAAAACTGTTTATATATATATAATGGAATAAAAGCAATTGAACATTTATTTAGAGTAGTGTCCAGCCTTGAATCTATGATAGTTGGTGAACCGCAGATTTTTGGGCAGATAAAAACTGCTTATCAATCATCATTGGAAAATAAAACTACAAGTTTTGTTTTTAATAATCTATTCAAACAGGCAGTTTGTGTTGGTAAACGTGTTAGGACAGAAACAGAAATTTCTAAAAGTGCTGTATCTATCAGTTTTGCAGCTGTAGAACTGGCTAAAAAAATATTTAATTCAATTGAAGGCAAATCAGTGATGATTATAGGTGCAGGTAAAATGAGTGAACTTACAGCCAAACATCTTGTCTCAAATGGAGTAAATAAAGTGGTTATAGCTAATCGAACTTATGAAAGAGCATGTGATATGGCCAAGCTTTTCAATGGTCTGCCTATCCGTTTTGAAGAAATTTTAAATAATATCTCAAATATAGATATAGTAATAAGTTCAACAGGTGCGCCTCACTTTATTATAAATCGTCAGGATGCTCAGAAGATAATACACATACGTAAAAACAAACCCATTTTTTTCATTGATATAGCTGTACCGCGCGATATTGACCCTACAATAAATCAGATTGATAATATTTTTCTCTATGATATAGATGATTTAAAACAAGTAGTAAATACCAATATCCAGGAACGTGCAAAAGAAATACCTAAAGTTGAATCTATAATTGAACAGGAAAAAACTAATTTTCTGAACTGGTATAATAGTCTTGATGTTGTACCTACAATTGCTTTGCTTAATAAAGAAATGGAAGATATTCGTAAAAAAGAATTTGATAAAATAATCAGCAAACTTAAAAATTTAAATGAAGTAGAAATAAACATGATTAATGCTATGAGTAAAGCAATAATCAACAAAGTACTTCATAAACCTATGATAAAATTGAAAAAAATATCTGGAGATGAATCTGGTTATTTATATACAAGTGTTGTTAGGGATATATTTGATTTAAAAGAAACAAAAGATTTACAGGAGATGGATGATGTTCTGCCAGATACTAATATTGAAATATTGAAAAGGGAGACAAATGAAAGATAAAAAGTTAATAATTGGGACAAGAGGTAGTTCTCTGGCTCTATGGCAGGCAAATTGGGTAAAAGAAAAATTAGAAAAAAATTATCCTGAATATAAAATTGATTTGATAAGAATAAAGACGAAGGGTGATAAAATTTTAGACGTAGCTCTGGCAAAAGTTGGAGATAAGGGACTTTTTGTTAAAGAGATAGAAGAAGCATTAATAAGAAAAGAAGTTGACATTGCGGTACATAGCATGAAGGATATTCCTACAACTATACCTCAAGGTTTAAAAATAGGTGCAGTATGTGAAAGAGAAAACCCTCAGGATGTATTTATTTCTAAAGATAATGCTAAACTTGAGGATTTACCTTATGGTTCAACTATAGGAACAAGCAGCTTACGACGTATAGCACAGCTTTCCAGCCATTATCCAGGATTTAAATTTAAAGATCTTCGAGGTAATTTGAATACGCGTTTTAATAAGCTTGCAACAGGTGAATACGATGGAATGATTTTAGCTTTTGCAGGTGTTAAGCGGTTAGGTTTTATAAATAGGATAACACAATTAATTCCACATGAAATAATACTCCCGGCTGTTGGACAGGGAGCTGTTGGTATTGAAATAAGACAGAATGATCCAGTTATTGATGATATTGTTACAAAAACATTATTACATGTACCATCATATATTACTGTCAGCGCAGAACGCAGTTTAATGAAAAGACTTGAGGGCGGATGTCAGATACCTATTGGTGCTCTTGGTAAAATAGAAAAAAACAATAAATTGGTTTTGAATGCTCTGGTTGCAAGTCTTGATGGAAAAGAAATTCACAGAGCAGAAATGGAAGGGGATATTAAGCATCCTGAAGCGCTTGGATTAGCTCTTGCTGAAAAACTCATTTCTATGGGAGCAGATAAGATATTAAAGGAAATTATAACGGATAAAAGGGGTTTGTAATATGAAAGCTTATATAATGCTTGAAGATGGCAGTTTTTATGAAGGAAGGGTTTTTGGGAGTTATGGTGAAGTAACAGGTGAGGTGGTTTTTAATACATGCATGTCAGGATATCAGGAAATACTTACAGATCCTTCATATCACGGGCAGATTGTTACAATGACATATCCTTTAATTGGAAATTATGGAATAAATCCTGAAGATGTAGAATCAAGAAAAATATTTGCCAGAGGATTATTGGTTAAAGAATACAGTAAAATCTATAGTAACTGGCGCGCTAAAAAAAGTCTTGGGGAATATTTAAAAGAAAATAATATTATTGGTATAGAAGGGATTGATACTCGTTCTATTACAAGACATATCCGTATAAGAGGAGCTATGAGAGGAATAATTTCTTCTATTGATAACAGCAAGGATTCTTTATTAGAAAAAGTACGTAATTCTCCTGGTCTTGTTGGATGTGATCTTGTAAAGGAAGTTACAGGTGAACCGAAAACTGTTTGGAAGGGAGAAGAAACACCAAAATATAAAGTAGTTGCTTATGATTTTGGGATTAAATATAATATTATTAGAAAGCTTGTTTCAAATGGATGTGAAGTAATTTTAGTTAATGCTTTAACTTCTGCTGAAGAAGTTTTATCTTATAATCCTGATGGTATTTTTTTATCAAATGGACCAGGTGATCCAGCTGCAGTTAGTTATGCAATAAAAAATGTTAAAGAATTACTGGGTAAAAAACCTATATTTGGTATTTGTCTTGGACATCAGATAATCGCTCTTGCTATGGGATGTAATACTTATAAGCTTAAGTTTGGACATAGGGGAGGGAATCACCCTGTGAAGAATTTAATTACTCAAAAGGTTGAAATTACTTCACAAAATCATGGATTTGCAGTAGATACAGATTCTATCAAAGGTAAAAATATAGAACTAACACATTTAAATCTAAATGATCATACAGTAGAAGGAATAAAACACAATAAAATTCCTATATTCTCTGTGCAATATCATCCAGAATCATCTCCAGGTCCCCATGATTCTCAATATCTTTTTGAAGAATTTAATAAGCTTATGGGAGAAACATAAATTTTATGCAGAAAATAGAGAAAAAAGATGCTTTTGAGTATGTAACTTGCGGGCTTGAATATTTCAGCAAAAAGTGTTATGATGAAGCTATAATTGAGTTTAAAAAAGCATTAGAAATAGATGATAATTATGCATCTGCTCATTTTAATCTTGCAGTAGCTTTATCAGAAATTCAAGAAACTGAGAAAGCAATTATTGAATATCAGAAAGTAAAAGAGATTAATCCTTATTATGCGAATGCTTATTATAATCTAGCATTGATCTATATTCAAAAAAACATGC
The DNA here is from genome assembly GCA_016212735.1 of Candidatus Firestoneibacteriota bacterium. Next base: position 6,928 of record JACRDZ010000218.1, read on the forward strand.
TTAATAAAGCATTGGAAGAACTGGAAAAAACAGTCGAACTTACCCCTGAGTTTGCAAGTGCACATCAGAATCTGGGTGGAGTTTTTGAAGAAATGGGACTTCTGGATAAAGCGCTTAAACATTATGAGAAAGCTCTTGAACTTGACCCAGAGCCAGCAGATATTCATCAGAATCTGGGAAATATATTTCGTAAATTGGGGATGTTTCATCAAGCTGTTTATGAATATAACGAAGCGATTAAACGCAGTATGAATTATTCATTTTCCTATTTTGGACTTGGTATATGTTATGAAAAAATTGGACAAAAAGAAAATGCGGTTAGAAATTTAGAAAGATATCTTGAATTTGATCTTAACAGTGTTTGGGCAAAAGAAGCAAGAACCCTGATAAATAAATTAAAACAGGAAAATCTGCAATGATAGGAAAAAGAAAACTATTTACTGAAACAGTAAGAGAACGAATAATAGCAATTCTTGCTACTACAGGTGGTATTACCGGTGGTTTTTATGGTGGAATTATATATGGAGATATTTATGAAGGAGTAATAAATTATTCATATAAATTTAGCCTTTTTGGAGCTTTTATTGGTATTATTCTTGCACTTTCAGTTTGCGGAACAAGTTCTCCATATAAAAACAGGAATTTTTTTGAGAGATTGTTAAGCAATATATTTAGTGTTATTGGGAATACACTTTTCGGAGCTACAATTGGAGGTTTCTTTGGTGCTTTTCTACAGCATCCATTTTTTGTAAAGTTATATACCAGGGATATTTATAACAGCATTATTGGTATTAATTCAAATATTGGGGATGGTATTTTAATAGGTGGGATTGCAGGTGCTATTGGCTGTACTATAGGAGCTGTTATTGATACAATTTTTGCTTTTATATTTGATATTGTATTAAGATTTACCCAAAAACAGCAATATAAATACATTCAACCTGCAGAAAAAGCTCCTGAAAAACCTGAAGCTGTCACCAAAACCGAAGCAACTGCAAAATAAGACTTTAATCCTATTCTATTCTTATTTCATTTCGATGGTTTTGAGAAGATGGCCACTGCTTTTTTTAATATATCTCGTTCTATTTTTGTATCTGCTAATTCTCTTTTAAGACGCGTTACCTCACCCTTATCTTTTTTTTGAGTATAGTCTCATATTGACCTAAAATACTGTCTGATATATTGAGCATGGTATATTATCCACAAAACTGTTCAACATGACAAAAAAGTATGTTATCTAAATAAAAAGTATAATAAATTCAAGCTTTTAAGTCAAGACAAATTTTTGTTTATCTTGACAGTGTCTACAATTTCCGATATTATACAGAAAACTACTCAATAATATGTTGCAAATTAAAATTGATAAAAAAATAATCAGAAGACAAATTTGATAAAACAAATATAAATAAAATTAAAAAGGTGAAAATAAATGAAAAAAATTATATTAATATTCTTTAC
>JACRDZ010000217.1 GCA_016212735.1 Candidatus Firestoneibacteriota bacterium
AATATCAAACGGATATAGTAGCCATTTCAATTGAAACTTATACAGCTAAAAGAGGTTATCAAATTGCAGAAAAATATAGAAAAAAAGGTATTCCAGTTGTTATGGGAGGATATCATGCTACTTTAGTTCCGAATGAAGCTTTAAATTATGCGGATTAAATAATTATAGGTGAAGCAGAAAACGTATGGCAAACCTTATTAAATGATTTTGCAAATAATAATCTAAAAAGAATTTACCAATCATCCTGTCCTGCTAACTTAAAAGGCATATTGTATGATCGTTCAATCTACAAAGATAATAAATATACAAATTTAGTATTAATTGAAACTGCAAGAGGTTGTCGTTTTTCTTGTGAGTTCTGCTCTATATCAAGTTTTTTTAAACAATCATACAATCCTAGACCTGTTGAAGATGTGATTAATGAACTAAAAGCAATTAATAAATCCAAAATTGTTTTTTTTGTAGATGATAATATAGCTGTTGATTTTGAAAGAACATATACTCTTTTAGCTGAAGTAAAAAAATTAAATATTAAATGGATTAGTCAGGTTAGTATGAATGTTGCGAAAGATGAGAACCTTGTAAAATTGATGAAAGATAGCGGTTGTCTTGGAGTTTTAACAGGATTTGAGTCTGTTGATTCAAATAATATCAAACAAATGGCTAAAGGTGTTAACTCTGACACTGTTAATTATGAAAAAGCTGTGTCTGTTTTTAAAAAATATAATCTGATAATTTACGGAACATTTATTTTTGGATATGATTATGACACTTATGAGACTTTTAAAAAAACATTTCATTTTATTCAAAAACACAAGTTTTTCTTTTCAGCTTTTAATCATTTAGTCCCATTTCCAGGAACTCCTATATATAAGAGATTAGAGAAAGAAAAAAGACTACTATTTGATAAATGGTGGTTATCGGATAAATATAAGTTTGGTGATATAGCTTTTAAACCAAAAGCAATATCTTCTGAAGAGCTGTCTCACCTTTGTTTTATGTACCGCAAAAAAATGTATTCATTATTATCCATTTTAAAACGAGGATTAGATTTTAGATGTAATTGTAGAACTCCATTGCGATTTTATGCATTTTTTAATTCTAATTTATCAAGTAAATCAGACGTTAAACTAAGACAAGGATTGCCTCTTGGCATAAAGGAGGAAAATGAGCTTTAAATTAACAGATCACTCTCATGATATACAACTTCGCAAACTTCTTGAAAATACTCCAATGCCTGGAGCAATTGAGGTTTCTTATTGTAGAGAACCAAATTTTTACCATGGCGTCGATGTTTGTGGTAAACTGAACCAGACTATCATTTATGAAAAAGATAATATTGTTCAATCGATGGCATGCAGATACATTAAACCAATGTTCATTAATGGAGAAGTAAAAAATTTTGGTTATTTAAGTGGATTGAGAATTTCAGCTGATTACAGAAAAGGAGTGATTCTTGGAAAAGGATATAATGAACTAAAAAATTTACACAGTGATAAAAAAACCCCTGGATATATAAGCACTATAATAGAAAATAATCTTCCAGCCAGTAATATACTTGAAAGCGGCAGAGCAACACTGCCAAAATACAAAGATATTGGGAAGTATTATGTTTATATGGTTTTTTTTAATAGGTTTATTAAGCATAAAAGAAATAAATGTGAAATACTCGACAATAATAAAGTATCATTAAACAGAATTATTGACTTTATAAATCGATACGGGCCGGAACGCCAATTTTTTCCTTATTATCAAGAGTGTGATTTCATGTCTAATTACACCCGCGATTTTAATACAAAAGATTTTTTAGTTGCTGTTGATAATTCGGAAATACTTGGTGTAATCGGTATTTGGGATCAACAGAAATTTAAACAAAATGTTATATCAAATTATAATGGGATATACTCATATGCCATGCCATTTATTAATTCATGTTCGTCAGTTTTAGGATTTCGTTCATTTCCTAAACAAAAAGAGGCTGTTCAATCTTTCATAATTTCTTTTATATGCATTAAAAACAATAATACTTTTATTCTTACAGAACTTCTTAAGGCAGCATATCGTAAAAAATTAAATGAAACATATCATGGTTTTTTAATTGGTTTTCATGAAAGAGATCCGTTAAGAGAAAGTATAACAAATTTTATTTTTACGACTTACATTAGCAGGGCATATTTAGTTTATTGGAAAGACGGATCAGATTTTTGTGAAAAATATGTTGATAATAGAATACCTTATTTTGAACTGGGAACGCTTTAAATTATAAATTACAAAATAGGAATAAATTATGGCAAAATTTGCAATGCCATTAAATTGGCAGAGAGATTACTTTGACAAGATTAATTTCAATCAGGTTTATGAAGTTTACGGGAAATTACGGGAAGATTTCCCCGGAGGAGGTAAATCATCGATGGCTCAAGCTGAACCATCAAAGAGACTCGTAAAAGAAACAGTAGAAAATGCACACCGCAGAAACTTACAATTCAATTATCTTATAAATTCAACATGCATTTCAAATTTAGAATTAACTCGAAAAGGCTATAAAAACATACGTATACTTTTAGATTGGTTATCAGAAATTGGTGTTGATAAAGTGACTTTGGGAATACCTTTTTTAGTTGAAATGGTTAAAAAGCACTACCCTGATTTTAAAGTTGGAATATCAACACAGGCCGGAGTGAATACACTGGAAAAAGTACAATATTGGGAAAATATAGGAGCTGATTCAATAACACTTTCTCATGTAGAAGTTAATCGGGATTTTAAGGAAATCAAAAGGATAACTGAAAATTCAATTTGTGATTTTCAATTAATTGTAAATATGATTTGTAAACGCCGCTGTCCATTTGTAACTTTACACGGGAATTTTAATGCGCATTCTTCGCAGACGTTTACTAAAATGAATCGATACAATATGGATTATTATTTTTTATCGTGCTTGGCTCGTAATTTTTCAGATCCGTTAAGTATAATAAAAGCAAATTGGATTCGGCCTGAAGATCTTCACATCTATGAATCTTTAGGTATAAAAAAGTTTAAAATTGCTGAACGAGGTTTAACCACAGATGCACTGGCTTTAATTATTGATGCATATACAAATAAAAGTTATGATGGAAACATGATGGATCTTGTCCCGACAATGTCTAAATATATATTTATGGAAAAACAACATTTTTCAAAATCTGTAAAAGAACTTTTTCGGTTATCATTTGTAAATATATTTAAATTAAAAGACATCTTAAAAAGATGGGGTGAACTAAAAAAATCCGACAATTATAGTCAATTTCTGGGTATTTATATTGATAACAAGAAGCTTGATGGCGTTATCAATACATTTAAAGAAAAAGACTGTTTAAACATATCATGCAGGGATTGTAACTATTGTGAAAAATTAGCAAAGGAAAATGTAAAAATTTTAGGAAGTGAAAGACAATATAATTTAGATATGGACAATTTAAACTGCATGTTAAATAAACTTGTAGCCGGAGAATATTTTTAAATGAACCCAAATAAATATCATATTTATTTTTCTTTGTATCAAATAATAATGGCATTTATTATATTGCCATTATGTTATTATCTTTGGCTAATCAAACTTAATTATAGGCATGATCTGGTTTTTTTGGTGATTATAAATCCGATAATATTCGGTTACATCGTTCCCGGCCTGGGAACAAATTATTTAAAGATATGGAAATTTAATGCAGGAATTAAATTTGGTGATTATACATTACTTCACGGTTTAATGTTAGGGGCTGCAACAAGTTTTTTAGGATGGTGCTGCGTAGATGTTTTTTCTTCGGATAAAAGCATCCTACAATTAATAAAATCAGCACACATAATGGGAATTACTATTGGTTTTTGGAATTGGTTATTCGATATTTTTGCAATTAAAAATAGTATTGCTATAATTTATAATAAACCGTATTTTGAAAATAAATCACCTGAATATATTGCCTCAGATTATGCTCCTGTTTATTTTGGTATATTTGGAGCTGCATATGGAATATATCTGTATTTAATTTTTAACTTACAATTAGATTATAGAACGTCCTTTTATTGGATATTTTTTCTTTTATCTGGTTTATTAACGATAGTTATGCCTGTATTGTTTTATTGTTTATCATCATATATAAAACATGGTTATTTTGGTTTATATCCTTATAATGAAAGAATAACAAAGTAAGAAGGTGTATTTTATGAATGCTAAAAAAGAAATATTAATCGTTCAGCCTAGCTTTTACTTGCATAACAGAATAAATATTGTAAAAAGAAAAACTAAAATCTGTTTAACTCCTCCTCTTATAAGTCCGTATCTCGCTTCATTTTTCCCTGATGACGAATGTAATATTACTATCAAAGATGAAGTAATTCATAATATTAACTTTGATAAAAAATACGATCTTATTGCTATTCCTTTTGTAACCCCTCACGCTAAAAGAGCCTATGAAATAGCCGATATATTTCGTAAAAAAGGAAGTAAAGTATTGATGGGGGGGTATCATGTAACTGCACGCCAGGATGAAGCCTTACAGCATTGTGATTCAATTGTTGCCGGTGAATTTGAACCATTTAAAAATGAGTTTATTGAAGACTTTTTCAGCAATAATTTAAAACCTGTTTATAAATCAAATAAGTTATGCGATATGAAAAACATAAATTTTCCTCGTTATGATTTAGTTGATCTAAAAAAGTTTTCAGCACCAACTCATACAAAATTTCCCATGGAAACTTCCCGCGGCTGTCCTTTTAATTGTGATTTTTGCTGTCTAAAAATTATTCATGGAAATCAAATGAGATTCAGGCCTGTTGAGGAAGTAATTGAACATGTTTCAAGAGTAAAAATAGATTTTAAGCGTTTCAAACCCAGATTTTTCTTTATAGATGAGAACATGGTATCTTTTAATGAAAGAAATGTTAGGTTATTGGAATTATTAATGACACAAAAAATCGAATGGTCTACTTTCTTTTCTGTAGATAGTTATAAACATCCGGAATTTATTGAATTAGCCGCAAGATCAGGCTGTGTAGGTGCTACTTTAGGTTTTGGAAGTTTAGATAAAAAAAATATGGAAGCAACGAACAATAAAAAGAATAATTTAAATAATCTATATAAAGTTGCTGATGTTTTTAAGAAAAATAACATCCCGGTTTATGCTTGTATTATGGCTGGATTTCCTAATGACAACATTAATACATTATATGATACATTGAACTACCTGATAGACATGAATATTCCTTTTGCATTTTTTTATTCTGTTTATCCTCTTCCTGGAACAACACTATATGATAGATATAAAAATGAAAACTTATTACTGAAGGAAGATTTCTGGTTAGATGTACATAATCCTTATGAGCTTGTACATTTAAATAATTTTAATTCATCAAATTTATGTTTCGAAGCGGCTTTTAAAGATATGGTAAATAAATATTACAAATTAAATGAAATATTTAAAAGGAGCATAACTTCTAAAAGGTTTTTCCGTGTGTTATCCGAAAACATAGGTTTAAAAATTCTTAATAAAGATTATGATATGTTTTCAACCTTATAAAAAAGAAAAGGAGTTGCCATGAAAAAAATTCTTATTATCGTTGTTTTATTAATTATTTCAGGAGTAGTTTTTTATTATTATCAATCATTAGAAAAATATAAATATGTAAAAACAGAAAGAACATTGCCAGCCGGAAAAATCGATAATTTAAAGCAAGAAGAACTGGAAATTGAAAATATTTTACAAAAAACATCTCAGATTCCTGAATGCCGTGAATATTTTAAACAATTTTTTAATGCTGTTTATCTTATTATCGATGGATTTGATAATTTGTGTTTTACCTTTAACTCTCAAACTGGCGTAATAGAAAGAGGAATTGATAAAACTATCAAACCTGATGTAGTTATAAATATAAACAAGAATAATTGTGAAAATCTCTATGAGATTTTTAAAGACAAAATAGTGACAGATGAGGAAGAATATAGAATATTTAGAGTAGCTATCTTGCCAAGTATTACATCTGCAACACAAATTGATGAATTGTATAACCCATTTATCGCAAAAAAAATAAATTTACCAAATTTCATACAACTAAAATTAACAAATGAAAATAAATATATCTATCAGAACACTACTGATGAATTAATGATATCAATACTAAATATTGATGGCCAATGGCTGGTTTTCAAAGGAGCAATGGGAGATCCGGATGTAAGAATGGAATTTTCACATAAAAAGGCAAAAGAGTTCCGAAAATTAGTATTTAAACTTACAAAAGAAAAAAATGCCGACAAAAAACAAAAAATAGAAAATCTTAAAAATCTAAAAATATTTATTGATGAAATAACAACGTATAGAAGAAAATAAATTATATTTTAAATGAATGTGAACAAAAATATGTCAATTCAAAAAGATATGCATATCAAATGGCAAAAAACACATATTACAAGAGAAGATAAGGAAAAATTGCTTAATCAGAAAGGTGCCCTGTTATGGTTTACAGGCCTTCCTGCTTCGGGGAAATCAACCATTGCTAACAGTCTGGAGAAAGAACTTTATAAGCAAGATTATTTGACTATTGTTATGGATGGCGACAATATCAGGCATGGTTTGAATAAAAATCTGGGATTTTCCAAGGAGGATAGATCTGAAAATATTCGACGGATTGGAGAGGTTGCTAAACTTTTTGTTGAAACAGGTGTGTTAACCATTACCGCTTTTATTTCACCATACCGTACCGACCGCGATAATGTCCGTTCTATGCTAAAAAATTCAGAATTTATTGAAATATATGTTAAATGCCCTCTGAGTGAACTTGAGAGGCGCGACCCAAAAGGTTTTTATAAAAAAGCAAAAGAAGGTTTAATTAAGGAGTTTACCGGTATCTCCGCACCATATGAAGCACCGTTAAATCCAGAAATTGTTCTAGATACATCAAAGTCATCCATGGAAGAATGTGTTAAAACTATCTTATATTACCTTAATCGTTTTAAGATAGTTAACAAACCTGCAAAACTTAGCGACTTAAAAATATGAAATTAAGAAATACGTTACAAATAATATTTTTTATATTGATAGTAAAACCTTTTTTAACGGTCTTTATAGGTTTGCGGGTGTATGGTAAAAAAAATATATCCAAAAATCATCCTTTTATAATCATAGCTAATCATTCAAGCCATCAACATGAACTACCAGATATAATAATTGCTAATTTAATGGGGCTAAAAGAAAAGGAAATGTTTAAGGTTTCAGAAGAAGAAAAAAAAGATGTTGAAGTTAACATAAATTTACCTAAATAAATTTGTCAGAAGAAAAAAAGCAATTAAGGGGGGGGATGTAATCGACTAAAATGCATTATATTGCAAAAAAGTCTTGACTATTTTGAAATATCATGAAATAATATCAGCTATGGAAAGATATATACAGGATAAAATAATTAATGATTTAAAAAAGAAAATGGTCTTCATTACAGGCCCCCGCCAGGTG
>JACRDZ010000219.1 GCA_016212735.1 Candidatus Firestoneibacteriota bacterium
AAATGTAATCTTATAAGTGCTCGAGCTGTGTGCAGGGAAACTTGCTTGCACAGTTCTTAGAGCTTACTATTACCCACAAGTCTGGGTAAATAGCATTGACAATTGCCAATGAAATATTTGTAAATTTCAGCTTACTCTCACAAGCATTTTCAGACTTGTGGGTAATAGTTAGGTTCTTAGAGGGCGACGGAGGCGCAAGCCTCCCGACCTACTCGGTGCAAAAAAAATGGAGGACGAATCATGAAAAATTTGAAAATAGCTCTTTGGATTGCTGGGATAAGTTGTTTAATTGCAATACCATTTTTGTTTCTCCCTTGGAGTTTCATAGAAAATGTTTACAAATGGTTTGGACAAAATCCAATCCCAAATATTCCAACAGCAGTTTCTCTTTTTAGAATTAGTTGTGGGATATTTGGATTAATTGGAGTATTCTTTATTATATTAGCTTTGAATCCTTTAAATTATGGACCAATGTTATCTTTAGGAGCATATGGTTTAATACTCTTTGGTTTACTCTGTTTAATTAATGGAATAATTTTAAAAATATCTCCTGTGTTTTATACTCTAAAACCATTATTTAGTTTAATTCTTGGGTCTATAATTATTATTTTTTATAAGAGAGTTATGTCTTCTGAATTGAAAAATAATACAAATAATAATTAACAAAATATTTGATACTGCATAACGAATCAATACAAGTGATGGGCAGTAGCCCACACCTGATTTCTAGTGTTGTGCACAAACGCTAGGAGAGACCGAAATGACTTTTCTGCAAGTTTGGCTTTCAGGATTGATTAACCCTTCGCGAGCGTTTGACGAACTCAAGAGTAAGCCAGCCCCAATGTGGGGATTCTGGGCGGTACTGATTCGCTTCGTGGTTACTTCTCTCCCTTTTTAATATAGTATTGTCCCTTCATACTTCTTCCATATTTTAATAAATTTGCCAATATTTTTGCCGCGCACCCAGCTGAAAAACTAAATATGGAATTTATTATTTTTTATAGTATACTTGTTTTGTTACTCATATTTTAATATAACCTAAGGAATTTTATGAATAATGCAATTGCAACTGTTTTATTCTCCGGTGGTTCTGATTCCACACTTTGCGCTGCGCAAACAGCAGAAAAATTTGGAAAAATTGAATTAATTACGTATAAACGCGCAAGTTATACAGGACTTACCAGAATAGAAAAATCACAATACTATATTGCATCATTAAAAAAAGTTTATGGAGATAAAAATATAGAACAAATAATAATAGATTATCAGGATCTTTTTTCTCATATTTTCTTTTATGATTTTGACAGGGATATGAAAAAATATGGTATGCACTTAAGCATATTTGTTTGTATGGCATGTAAACTTGCAATGCATACTAAAACTATAATTTACAATATAAAAAATAACATCAAACATACTGCTGACGGTTCATTTCACGGACAGGACCACAGCCCGGAACAAATGTCTGACATACTTATTCAATTAAAAAACTTCTACAGCAAATATGGTGTAGAATTCAGTTACCCGGTATATTTCTTCCCGAACAAAGATGATATACAGAAAGAATTATTTAAACGTGGAATAGCTCTTACAGAACATTTTAAACATAAAAAACTATCCACTACAGACTCTTATATATTTCATAAAAATCAGCCTGCATGTTATCTTGGGATTATAGCAGGAGGCTATAGCAAATTCATATTTGGTCCATTATGGGGGAAGAAAAAAAGGGAAGAAATGGCTTTAGAATACTATAATGAAAAGCAAAAAATAGCAGAAATATATCTTGAAAAAGAGCTAAGTAGATTCTAAGCTTTTAAAAACTTCGAGCGTTTTCTCTGCAGTTTGAAGCCATGAAAATTTTTTTATTCTCTGAAATCCTTTATCTATTAAAGCTTCTCTTAATTTATTATCTTTCAGTATTGATTCCATTCCCATACATATATTTTCTACATCATAAGGATTGACAAATACTGCTGCATCGTCTGCAATTTCAGGCATTGATGATATATTTGATGTAAGTACAGGTATCCCGCACGCCATAGCTTCCAGTATTGGTAACCCAAAACCCTCATAAATACTTGGATATACAAGAAGCTTCGCCCCTGCGTATGCTAGATTCAGTTCATTTTCTTTAAGATAGTCAATAAATTTTACATCATGCTCAATTCCAAGCTGTTTTACCATAAGAGTTAATTTCTCTTCTTTTCTTCTTTTACCAATTAATACTAATTGCATATCTCTTCCTGATGGTTTTTCTTTTAAAAGTTTAAAAGATTGTATAAGACGCGATAAATTTTTCCGCGGATCATCATTCCCTATATAAACTATATAATTATTTTTCAATTCATATTTTTCTCTGAATTTAAAAATAAGAGAACTATCAAAAGTATTTACTGATAAGTTACATCCCAGATGAATAACAATAGATTTTTCTCCAGATGTTTTATAGTATTTTATTAAATCATCCTGAGTACTTTTTGAGTCGCATATAATACGATCAGCTTTTCTTACTGATCTGGGGACAATAAATCTTATATATTTCCCAAATAGAAAGCTTTTAGTTTCAGGAAAAATAATATATGCAAGATCATGGACTGTAATTACTGATTTTGATTTAAAAGAAAAGAAAGGTAAAACAAATGACGGTGAAAAAAAAATATCAATATTTTTTTTCTTTATCAATCCTGGTAAATATACATTTTCCCATAATAGCTGAAGGAGAGGTTTATTGATATTTGCTTTTATATATACCAATTTAAGATTTTCAGCATGAAAATCCATTGTTGAATCTTCGGGAAGAAAAACTATATATTCATTTTTTTTATCAATCTCGAGAAGATGTTTTAATAGCTCATAAGTATATGTGCCAATCCCAGTCTTATGTTTATTTATTGTTATAGCATTAATCCCAATTTTCATTAGATTTATTTTCTAACTTTTCCATGGCATTCTCCGCATATTTTACGGATATTGCCAAGATTCTCACGTGTAAGTACCACATCTTTGGCTTCAATATTCTTTTTTAATTCTTCAGTTAACTCATTTAATCTT
>JACRDZ010000221.1 GCA_016212735.1 Candidatus Firestoneibacteriota bacterium
ATCATTTATCGGAAAGACAGGAAGAAGTAGCAATTATGATTATGCAGGGTTTTCCCAATCGGAAGATTGCAGAAAGATTATTTATCTCTGAACTAACTGTAAAAGACCATCTGCAAAATATTTTTGAAAAGACAGGTGTTCATACACGAAGTGAGCTAATTGCAAAAGTTTTAAATCTTAACGTTGAGGAAGCTAAATGATTTAATGTCTCATTTATTGAGGTATGCCAGGACAAGCAAGAATAGATTCCGAAGGAGCATAACTATAAATATTCCATTGCATACCTATCCACTAACTCACGAATCATCTTCTGGTATTTTGTATTATGTTGTGCAGCTTTCCGCTTAAAAAAATCTATACTTGATTTTTTTAAAATCAATGTTACTTTTATTGTATCTTCCGGGATAACTAACTTCTCAGGTGGGGGAAGAAAATCTTTAACTCTTATCAACCGTCCAATAGGTTTATCTGAATCAATCTTATTCCTTTTCATAATAGTATCGTTCCTCCTTTCTCCAATATCCAGCGCCGTAGATTCTAATCTTATCACCACGATAAATAAATCTGACTGTTAAAATTTCGCCATCAACTTTGCCTAAACAAAAAAATCGTTCCTCTTTTTTATTATGCTTAGAATCGGTATAAATTTTTCTTTTCGTATCTTTAAATGCTTGTACCGCTGTAACAAAATCAACTTTATGCTTCTTAATATTAACTATTTCCTTATCTATATCCCAGGTAAAACTTCCAAACTCTTTATCCATACTAAAAATATATCATATTGAAAACCACATTGTCAATATAATTATATGTATGGACTGTAATTCAGACATCTGAATTGCAGTATGTATGGAGTGTGCAACAAATTGAAAACAAAAATTTGCTACTAAGGCACAAAGGAAAGATTATTTATCTCCGAACTAACCGTAAAAGACCATCTGCAAAATATCTTTGAAAAGATAGGTGTTCATTCACGAAGCGCGCTAATTGCAAAAGTACTGAATCTTAACAGAGATGAAACCAGATAATCTAATATGTGTCGTTTCTCTATATTATACTCCATTTTTTTCACAATTTTTTCACAATTTTCTTGCATGCAGATACATTTTTAAATATAATCATTATAGTACAGAATTATCTCTGTACTATAAATTATAGGAGGTTCTTCAGGTTATTATGAATAATATTAAAACTTTTTTATTTTTATCTTTATTAACTAGTCTGTTGGTTATTGCAGGTGGTGCTTTAGGCGGACAGAATGGAATGTTTTTTGCTTTTTTCTTTGCATGTATTATGAATTTTGTATCATACTGGTTTAGCGATAAAATCGTGTTAGCTATGTACAAAGCTCGCGAAATTAATGAGCAAGATGACACTGCCTTATTTGCAATAATAAAAGAAGTTGCAGATAAAGCATCCCTTCCCATGCCAAAAGTTTATATAATAAATGATCATTCTCCCAATGCTTTTGCAACAGGCAGAAATCCTGAACATGCCGCTGTTGCCGTAACAACAGGAATAATGAATTTATTAACTAAAGAAGAATTAAAAGGTGTTTTAGGGCATGAATTTGCACACATTAAAAACCGGGATATTCTTATAGGTACTGTTGCTGCTACAATTGCAGGAGCGATATCTATGCTGGCATCTATTGCCAGATGGGGACTTATGTTCGGAGGTATGGGGGGAAGAAGAGATGATGATAGGAACTCGAGCCCTATTGCTGCAATTGCTATGATGATTATTGCTCCCATAGCTGCAATGTTAATTCAGATGGCTGTTTCACGCTCAAGGGAATATGAAGCTGATAAAGATGGAGCGCTCTTTTCAGGCAGCCCAAAATATCTTGCAGATGCTCTTAGTAATCTCGAATCAGGCGTCAGCCGCTATCCTATGGTAGAGGCAAATCCTGCGACTGCGCATATGTTTATTGTTAATCCGTTAAGAGGAGGTAATTCAATTTTAAAGCTGTTTAGTACCCATCCTCCTATTGAAGAGAGAATTGAAAAATTGCGAAAAATGATATAAACGTTTACAAATCTTCTATTCTTAGGATAAATTTATAATGAAAACACAAAACAAAGTTGATAAACTAGAAAAACAACTTTCCAGTTTGCGAAAAAAAAACCACAGAATAAAAATGGAGCTGGACGTATTGAATAAAGTCGGGAAAGCTCTTGGTTCTGTATTTAATTTAGATGATCTATTAAACATGATAATGGGAATGATCACTGAAATTATGGAAGCGGATAGAAGTACACTTTATATCCTGGATAAAGAAAAAAATGTTCTCTGGTCTAAAATAGCTCAGTGTACTCAAGAAATCAAATTGCAGGTTGGACAGGGAATCGCAGGTTATGTTTGTAAGACAGGTGAAAATATAAATATTCCTGATGCATACAAGGACACAAGATTTAATCCAGAAACTGATAAAAAAACAGGTTATCGTACTCGTTCAATGCTTACTATTCCAATGCGTGATCATAATGGAGAAATAACAGGTGTTATTCAGGTTCTAAATAAAAAAAAGGCTGTTTTTAACAAAAATGACGAAGAATTAGCATCTGTTTTAGGTACGCATATATCAATGGCAATTGAAAATGTTAAACTTTATGAATATTATCTGGCCAAAAAAGAGATAGAACATGAAATGAAAATTGCTTATCAAACGCAAAAAAGTCTTCTGCCGAATAAATCTCCGGAAATAGCCAATTATGATATAAGCGGTTTCAACACACCTGCAAAAGATACTGGAGGAGATTATTATGATTTCATTGAATTAGATAAAGGAAAACTGGCTTTAGCGATTGGAGACATCACAGGAAAAGGACTTCCAGCAGCGCTTTTAATGACAACTGCAAGAGCATATATCAGGGCGCTATCTTCTCTAAACACTTCCATAAAAGAAACTATCGAAAAAGTAAATAAAGCTATGTGTGCTGATACGGAATCTGACAAGTTTCTCACTTTATTTTACGGAGTATTAAATACACAGGACAATACTTTTAGTTTTACAAATGCAGGACATGATGCACCTTTCTGGTTTCATGGAGAAGCAGTTGATACTCTTATAACAAATAATCTCTTTCTTGGAAGCTTCCCGGGTATTCCTTATAATGAAAAGAAAATACAGATAAATAAAGGGGATATAATAGCTCTTTATACTGATGGAGTTGTTGAAGCTCGTAATGAAAAAAACGAACTTTTTGGTGAAGATAGATTTATTCAGCTAATTAAAGAAAACAATCATTTATCTTCTCAACAGCTAATTGAAAAAACATATCAGGAAGTAAAAAAATTTATTGGTAAATGCAGCCAGCAGGATGATATAACTTTAATTATCGTAAAAGCTATTTAACTTCTCAGTTACATACAAAGTAAAAGTAGATGAGGGATAAATAGTTATGACTAATAAATATTTCCAAGAGTATCTCATAATAACAGATTTAAAAACGTAGGATTCTATTTTTACCATCAAAAGGAGATGTTGCAGAAGGTTTTGAAAAACGCCACACATATAGGATTAATAAAATATGATTAACAAAAATGAGCGTCTTAGAGATGCTGCAAATGAATTTGTTTCGAAAGCGCGCACTTTAACAAGTGCTTGCGAAATAGCAATAGTTGGTTCAGTGGCTGGTAATGATCCTTATCCCAATGATCTGGATTTAGCTATGGTTATTAATAATTTTAACGATTTTGAAATTTTAGCAAGGTATGCCAGGCAGATGAGTAAATTTTATCATGGCTGGGAAGTTTTTTTATTTGATGAAAATTTAACTTTTATGGGCAGAATCTGCCATAAAAGGGAATGTCGGTCACGTTCTGTTGATTGTTATACTCCTAGGTGTGGAGAACCATTGCATTTAAAAATAACTCCGGATTTCAAATATAATGAAAAACAATTTCTCTCATCACCGATTGATGTGTTATGGACATCTTACAAATCAAGTTGTTTATTGGAAAGAAAAAATAAGTTAGGTATTATTAAATCAAAAATATACCCGATTCTGGAAGACATTGAAATGAAATGTATATTTTGTGGTAATCATTTTACATTTACTGCAGAAGAACAAAAATTCTATCAAAAGCAAGGATTTCGTCCACCTAAACGATGTCCTGATTGCATAGAAGAGAAACATAGGATGAATGATATGTTTAGTTTGTAGGTTTTTGTAAAATTTTGAATGACATTGTTTCTTAGGTTTCTTTACTTGTTCATTTGGACATTTGCCCGTGTAAGGGGTCGCGCCTGCTTACTTCCCCTTAAATCTTCTTCAGACTCTTTATCTTAGGGCTTGCGAAGAAATAACTTGAACATTCTCGCTTGTCTTTTTGCCGGATTTCTGCGTTGCATCCTTGCTGCATAGGTTAATTCTGCTATGTACCTTAAGGCTAATGGCAGTAACTTAAGCAAGTTCTGCATAACTCACCTCCACAAACAATTTCCCTTTGAGTAAAACAGAATATCTCTTTTGTTGTCGTGGATAACTTCGCCCCTGTCGTTTTAATATTTTCATTTCTCCTATCTCTTTTATCATTCGGTGATAAATAATAATCCAATAATATACTGGACTGCGTAACATTATTATTACTGTTGATCTATTTTTGCCAGAATATTTGGGACATTAACAAATCTGGATATTTTATTATATTGAGTCATGCCATTTCTTCTTGATTCATAATGCATGGATAGATACAGATAATTTCGCGCTCTAGTAACTCCTACATAAAATAAACGCCGTTCTTCTTCAATTTCATATTCATCATTTAAAGTAAAACTTACAGGTAATATCCCGTCCACTATTCCTATTATAAAAACAACATCCCATTCCAGACCTTTAGCAGAGTGAATAGTAGAAAGAGTAAGGGGTTTTTCAACAACCTGCTGTGATTCCAGATTCAGTGTTAAATCATTTTTATCTGGCAGTTCAATAGTAAGCTCATGTAAAAATTTTTCTAAGGAATCGTATTTACCTGATATTTGTCTTATAGTATCAAGATCATTAAAGCGTAATGCCCAGTCATCAAAAATATTTTCCATAATAGGAGAATAATAATCAACAACATTTATAAATCGTTCAGCAGTGCTTAAACTATCATCAGTAACAATTCTTAATAAAGAAGCCAGATTATTCAGTCCTTCAGAATATTTATATCCTTTTTTATATTCTCCCAATACATTTTCAATTATTTCTTTATATGATACTGCTTTTTTTATTTTTTGTATAATCTGCTCAGCAGTTTTATGCCCAATACGTTCTATAAGCAGAAGAACTCTGTTCCATGCCAGCTCATCTTTTATATTTACAATTATCTTAAGATGCGCCATAACATCTTTTACATGTGCAGTTTCATAAAACTTAAGCCCGCCGAATACCTGATAAGGTATATTCATTCTGCTTAATTCTGCCTGCAGAGGAATTGAAACATAAGGAGTACGGAACAATACTCCCTGACTATTCAAATCAATACCTGAATTTCTAAAGTCTCTTATTTTAATTGCAATCCACTCTGCTTCATCATAAGCATTTTCAAAAATCTGAACAATGGGTCTGTCTCCGGTTTTTTTTCTTGCTGAAAAAAGACACTTGGAATATTTGTTTATCATATTTTTCAATACAGCATTGCTTAAATCAAGAATAGACTGAGTGCTTCTGTAATTTTCCTCCAGTTTAATTATTTTGCATTCTGGAAATTTTTTAGGAAATTGCATGATATTATCATGAGAACCTCCTCTGAATCCATAAATACTCTGCGCATCATCTCCGACAATCATAACATTTCTGTGTATCTCGCCTAATAGATATGTTATATCTCCCTGAAGTTTATTTGTATCCTGATATTCGTCAACCATTATATATTTGTATTCAT
>JACRDZ010000225.1 GCA_016212735.1 Candidatus Firestoneibacteriota bacterium
ATTTCATGCGCATTTTTAACTTCACGTTTTATTAGATGCAGTATAAACAGGAAATCCAATATTTTCTGAAAAGCTTTTTATGATATTTTCTGTTACTTTTTGTTCATTTACCATTTTAATCCCTCCTCTGAAATTTTTTATACTATTATGAATTTTTCAATACTGGTTATCCCAAAATTTAAAACATCTAATACTCTATCTTTTGCACTTTTATTATCCTTACTTCTAGCTAATGCAAAAACTTTATAGTCTTCTTGTAATTGACATCGCGAAATTCGGGTTTATGTTATGTGTTAATTTATCATAATTCATCTTCATTAATATTAGAAAGTTTCATTAGATGTTTAATAAACCAATTTTAAGTGGAGTATTGCCATGTATTGGGATTGAAATACGTGCTGGATTTCCTTCCTTTACATATATGTGATGACTACCATTAATTCTCTTTAACTCCCAGCTTTGTTTTTCTAAAAGTTTGGCAAATTCTTTTCCTGATACTGTTTTCAAACTGCTATCTCCATTAACTTGTCATTTTTTGACATTTGTACATTTTTAATATCCACAGACAAACAGCCTTCAATAGCTTCGTAAAGATTAGTTAGAAGCTCATCAAACGTTTCCCCTTGAGTTGCACAGCCAGGTATAGATGGCACTTCTGCCCAAAAACCACCTTCATCAGCTTCATGTACTATAACTTTTATTTTCATTGTATTCCTCCAGATAATTATTACAGTAACGGAATTAGTAAGAATTCGAGTAAGAATTAGGGGACGTTGTCCAATTTGTTTAAAATAAATAACGTCCTTAAAAAGTTAAGATGTCCTTAATTAGTTGTTTATTTTTTACAAAATATAAATCTTCCA
Source organism: Candidatus Firestoneibacteriota bacterium (assembly GCA_016212735.1). Next base: position 864 of record JACRDZ010000225.1, read on the forward strand.
TATCTTAAATAGTCATAATGCGTTTCAATCATCACTTTAAAGTAACGAATTGATTTATTAAATCTTCGGTTCTGCCTTTTAAATAAAATATTATAATGCTATTTTTTTATTCATCCAACGATAAATTGTTTCATTGTGAAAAACTTTATCAAATGACTCTTCAGGATAATTCTATTTCCCTCTCTATCTATCATTTTAATTTTTTCCTACTCTCCCTTTCAAACGATTCCGAAGATGGAACTATTTTTCATGTATTAACAAATTTTTGATTGTTTCTGGTAACAAAATTTTTAAATCAGGGAAATTTTCTATTAGACGAAAAATATCAGCTAAGTCTTTTTGACGTTTACTTTTACGTCGTTCGTTATCACAATAAGCCCATATTTTGCCTTGCAAAACATCTTCTATAGATGCTACTTTCATTTTATATCCCATTACCTCTTTTGGTAAAGAACGGGGAATAAAAGATTGATAACGTACATCAGTTTGTATCTGAATCCGCAGATCTGTCTTCGGATTGCTTAAATTTAAACTATGATGAAATTCCTCTATTTTAAAAATCTTTACTGTTTCTTTTTTAAGAGTATCTATTGCATTAGCAATAATAACTACATCAAGATCCAGGCTCACTAAAGGTTCTACATAAGAATTAACAGCTAATCCGCCGATCACACAATATTCAATATCTAATTTTATCAATAAATTGAGAAATTTTTGCAGTAAATCTTCATGCTCATTACTTATAATATTAAAAAATTCTTTTTTAGTCATATAAATTAACCTTTTATCGATGAAGGAAGAGAATAACGGTCATCTTCTATCTTTTCAATAATTCTGATAGTATCAGCTATGTTTTTGGCTACTTGTTGAAATTTAATAGCATCTTCTTTATGTTGTTTTAACATTTTATTATCAAACATAAGCATCTGAACGATTATCAGCAGAAATCATAAATACTATTTTTTTATTATCATCTATTGCATAAAAAAATCTAAAAGCACCTATTCTATATCTGCATGTTTCTGGTTTATAATTTTTAAGCTTTTTTATATTCTTGCCAAAATATGGTTGATTTCTTAGCTGAGGATAGATATAAGTTATTAATTTGTTTTTTATTTTTTCTTGTTGACCTTTAAAATCCTGTTCAAGATCGTGAATGAATTGATTTGTTTCAAATATTTTAAATTTAACCAATAAGTTTTCCGTTTCTTCTTCCGGCATCTGCATGTCCTTTTTTAAGCTTCTCTAATAATTTTTTATCAGATTTAATTTGTGCCATTTCAATGGGACTTATATACAAAGTTTCCTCAATTTCTTTGAGAATAATAGTTGTAATAAAATTTGAAACAGGTCGATTTTCAATTTTAGCTGCTGAAAATATTTTTTTGTATTCTTCTTCTGATACACGTAATGTTAATACCCGTGACATTTATATATCCCCCTTGTATTCATTTGTATATTTCTGTATTCGTTTATATTCTAATGTATTTTATCAATATTGTCAACAATGTAAATCATTAAACTTCTTTATCACCAAACAGGAATTATTACCTCCAAATGCAAAAGCATTATTTAAAGCTATATTTACTTTTTTTCTTCTGGCTTTATTTGGAACGCAATCTATATCACATTGCGGATCAGGTGTTTCGTAATTTATTGTTGGAGGAATAATATCTTCTTTAACAACAAGACAGCATGTTAATGCTTCAATTGCTGATGCCGCACCCATTGTATGTCCTAACATTGATTTTATCGAATTAATTGGAATTAATTTAGTCTTTTCTTTAAAAATATTTTTTATCGCAGTACATTCGGTTTTATCATTACTTGGTGTACCAGTTCCATGTGCACATATATAATCAACTTCTTCTTTTTTAATATCTGCCTGTTTTAAAGCTTTTAGTATTGCTTTTTCAATCCCATACACTTGAGTAGCTGTCATATGATAAGCGTCGCAGCTTAAACCGTAACCTAAGATTTCTGCATAAATATTAGCATTTCTTTTCAAAGCGGAATCCATTGATTCAAGAAATAGTATTCCTGCTCCTTCACCAACCATCATTCCTTTTCTGTTTTTGTCAAACGGCTGGCATAAAAGAGACGACATTGCATAAAGGCGATGAAAACCAATAAATGCAAGTTTCGAGAAAGCCTCTGCACCTCCTGTAATTGCATAATCTAAATCTCCGTTTCTTACCATATCAAATCCATAACCAATAGCATAATTCCCTGCGGCACATGCTGTTGGAATCATATAATTCGGACCATGAAATTTAAAATAATCTGCTATATTTGCGGAAATATTATTAGAGCTTGCCTGCAGTATTTTTACTTTGCTTATATTATCAATCCCTTCCTTTACCCAGGTATCAATCGATTCTTCTAATGGTCTTTCACCATTTGTAGTTCCAATAAAAATACCTGTTCTTTCATTATTGATTTTTTTTATAGATAATCCAGTATCTTTTAATGCCAGTGATGTTGCTCCAATAACTAATTGTGATGTACGTCCTAAATATTGTAATTTTCTTTTTATAAATTCTTCAGGAATAAAATTTTTTATTTCACCGGCTCTGTGGCATCTGAATTCTTTTGTATCAAATGAACTAACTTCACTAATACCGGATTTCCCTTTTATCACAGATTCCCAGAATTCATCCTTGCCAATTCCAACAGATGAAATTACTCCCAACCCAGTAACAACAACTCTGCGTTTATTCATACTTTTTTTACTCCAAACACCAGATTGGCTTTAGCAACTATTTTGTTATCAACCCGCGCTATTGCATCAACTACACCAGCATTATCAATAATTTTCACATTACTAACTTCTAATATCAGTTTATCTCCTGGAAATACCGGAGCTAAAAATTCTGATTTTACTTTACTTAAATAATAATTCGGATGAGTTTCAGCTATTTCAGGTCTGCATATGTAATAAAGAATTATGGCAGCCTGTGCCATAGCTTCTATAGTTAAAACTCCGGGCATTATCGGTCTATCAGGAAAATGTCCCTTAAAAAAATCTTCATTTTTTTTTATATTTTTTACAGCTATAACTTTTTTTGTACCTTCAATTTCAATTATTTCATCAATAAAAAGAAACGGTTCTCGATGAGGTAAAATAGTTTTTATTTTTTCTATATTCCAATTCATAATTAGCTCCAGAATACTTATGTTATTTTTTCGAGTTTTTAGTATATTCAATTATTTTTCTGATTTTTCTATCTATACTTTGAAATAATTAATGCGGCATTGCTTCCTCCTGGTCCGAAATTGTTAATTAATACATTATTTATTCTTGTTATACGTGATTTATTTGCAACATAATCAAGATCGCAGTCTTTATCATTTACCTCGTAATTAATTGTCGGCGGTATGAATCCCTTAACCATGCTTCCTATTGCTGCTGCTATCTGGAATAAGCCGGCAGCGCTGAACGTTTCACCAATCATCGATTTTATAGAACTTACAGGTATATTATATGCATACTTTCCAAAAACATCTTTTATTGCTTTTGTTTCAAGTTTATCCTGCATAGGAACTGAATTTGCCGAAGCGCTTATATAATCTATTTCTGTGTTTCTTAATTCTGAATTTTTAATTGCTATTCTTATACTTTCTTTTAGTCCTTTAACGTGCGGATCATATTTACCAATTTTATGTGAGGCAAAACAATTGCCTATATCTTTGATTTCAGCATAAATATCTGCTTTTCTTGCTAAAGCATATTCTTCATCTTCTATTGCTAAAACTCCTGCTCCTTCACTTAATATTATGCCGTTTCTTCTTTTATCAAACGGGCAGGAAATTTCATCTCCTTTTATACCTGACAAAAAACCTAACCTGTAAAACCCGACAAAATTTGCAAGAGAAAAACTCTCAACTCCGCCTATTAATACAGCTTTAACTCGTCCCAATCTTATAAAATCTATCGCATATTTCAACGCATCTATACTTGAGCTGTAACCTGTTGAAATAGTTGTATTAAATCCCTGAACATTAAATCTGATTGATACCTGACTCGATGCCGCATTTATAACTGTCCCTGGAAAAAGTGAAGCATTAGTAAATAAAGGCCCGTCCTGTATAGATCCTTTTTGAAATTCTGAAAAATTCCAGAGATTTGATAATGTAGTACCTGTGCATACTCCAATATCATCTGTATTTTTATCATTTATACTTAATTTTGCGTCATCAAGGGCTAATTTTGCTCCTGAGCACAAGAGTCTTGCTGTTCTATCTAAATCTTTCAATCCTTTAGAATTTAAGAAATCTTCAGGATTAAAATTGTCAGCCTCTCCTCCAAGCTTACATTTAAAATTAGTAGTATCAAACCGTTTAACAGGCTTAATCCCTGACCGTCCATCTTTTAAACCCTGCCAGAATTCTTCTTTGCCGATTCCATTCGGTGCAATTACTCCTAAACCTGTTATTACTATTCTCTTTTTATACACCAATAATTGCCCTTCTATTAATCCGTGCTCATTCCGCCGTCAATTATTATTGTCTGAGCAGTAATATATGATGCATCATCGCTTATTAAAAATTTTACTGCTTTTGCCACTTCTTCTGGTCTGCCCATTCTATGCAAAGGGATTTGTTTTATTATCTGTTCTCTATATTCTTCTTTAAGATTTTTCAACATATCTGTTTCAATAAAACCCGGAGCAACAGCATTCACTCTTATGTTATATGGAGCAACTTCATGAGCAAGAGATTTAGTAAATCCGATTATTCCTGCTTTTGATGCAGAATAATTTGTCTGCCGTGCCATGCCAATTATACCACTTACTGAAGTAATATTTATAATTACTCCGCTTTTCTGTTTAATTAATTCTATAATTGCGGCTCTTGTAAGATTAAAAGTACCGTCCATATTGGTATCTACAACTTCATGCCAATCACTAATTTCCATTAAGGCAAGCGCCTTATCTTTAATAATTCCTGCATTATTAACTACAATATCTATTCCGCCAAAATATTTTTTTGTATCATCTACCCATGATTTAACAGCATTATAATCTTTAATATCTGTCTGGTATGATTTAACTTTAACACCCAGCTTTTCTATTTCTTTTTTCAAAGCCTCTGCATCTTCAATGCTTTTAAGAAAATTAAAACTTATATTTGCACCTTCACCTGCTAGTTCAAGAGCAATAGCTCTGCCAATTCCTCTTGCAGCACCACTGATTATAGCAGTTTTATCTTTAAATTGCGCTTTTTGATTTTCAGAAATTTCTATTTTTGTTTGTTCCAAAATATTTACCTCAAATTCATTAAAACACACAAAATAATAAAATAACACATCAATAAAAAAAAATCAAATTTATGGATAAAATTGTTAATTTCCCAAGAAAGAAATGAACCACAGAGATTTTTTATTTTATTTTTATTTATTACTCTGTGTTCTCAAAAAAGATAAGAAAGATCATGAAATACAAAACTTTTATAAGTAAAAATTAATTTGAGGACACAGAGTTTTTAAAATTATAAATATATCTCAGTGTACTCTGTGGTTCATTTTTTATCCCCTTTTTGAATTTTATATTTTCATCCCTCTTTATAATCTGAAGACTCGTGAGGGATTATCCAGCAGTGAGGGTCAGGAGCATTAATATCTCCTGTAAGAGCATATGCGCGTGAAGTACATCCTCCAACACAATCAGTATAAAAATTGCAATTCTGACATTTATCCTTGGGTTTTTTATTCCTCATTGCTTCCAAAACAGGTGATTTCTGCCATACTTCTAAAATATCATCCTTCAGCATATTTCCTATTACAAGCGGAAGAAAACCGCAAGGAGTAATATCTCCATTAGATTTTATTGCCAGAGACAGCTTACCGCAAATGCTGCCTTTTACAATAGCCTCTGTCTTTTCTTTAAATTCAGGATGCTCAGAAAGAGAACTTATAATAGGATCATCAAGTGAAATTATTATATCTTTTGAGATTTTTTTTATTTTCACAGCTTGTTCATAAAATTCTTTCCATTCTAATGGTGTAAGATCAAGCTCAGTTCTATTGCAGAATCCCAATCCGCTGCATTTAAAATTATGTAAAGATATTTTTCGCACACCAAGTTCTCGGGCAAAATCAACTATTTTGTGAAAATTTTGATTATTTATTTTACAGATTACTGTAGAAATATCAACAGTAACACCAGCATTTTTCAAAGCTGCTACAGCTCTTTTTACACGGTTAAAACTCCCCTTTTTGTTCCTGAAATTATCATGGATTTCCTGTATATGACTATCCAGACTGATTTCAACTTTAGAGAAACCTGCTTCTTTAATTTTTTGAGCCATCTTATTATCAAGCAAGTAACCATTCGAAGACATTGAAACATGAAGCCCCTTATTATATGCATATAGAGTAATTTCAAATAATTCGGGAATGAGTAAAGGTTCTCCACCGCCAAAATTTATGAAAGGTATTTTTATTTCAGCAAGAATATTTATGATTTTTTTATTGTCTTCTTTACTTAATTCTTCGCACTTTTCAAAACGTGAATAGCAGTGCTGACATTGAAAATTGCATTTGGTTGAAAGACTCCAATTAATAAAAAGAGGTGTTTTAAACATAATATAACCATCCATTATGTATTAATTTGGAGACAAATTCATTTACATCTTTACGTAATTCGTTTTTATCAACTGCAAACATCTTTAATAGTTCATCTGCTATATCTTCTTCTCTTTTTGTTCCATCACAAAGCATCCAGATTTTTCCGCCGACAAAATTTAATTCATGAATCATATCTGAAACTATAAGAATTACTGTACCTTTCTGTGAAATATCCTCTCCATCTGCTTCAGCTTTTGCAATTTCTTTTTCATCAACTTCACAGCGCCAGACTATATCATGATTACGGGCAATTTTTTTGCTTTTAGACAATATTTTCGCTCCTGTCTTTCTTATGCTAGACAAACAGTTCTTCTTTAACTTTACTTAATTTCGATTTCAATCTGAGAATCGCTTTAGTATGCATCTGGGAGACTCTTGATTCTGATATTTCCAGGACTTTCCCTATTTCTTTTAAATTTAATCCTTCAAAATAGTAAAGAGCAATTACGAATCTTTCTCTCTCAGGTAATTTCGATATTGTTTCCTTCAGGATTTCAATACGTTCATTCATTTCAATTTCTTCTTCAGGACTTACATTCTTTATATCTTCAATAATTTCAATAATTTGAACTGCCTGTCCATTTTCTCTTATTTTCCAGACTTTATCCAATGAAATCAGAGCTGTCTGGTTTACCTTATTAAGTGTAGAATGAAGTTCAACAATGCTTATATCTAAAATTTCTGCAACTTCTTCATCAGAAACAGGACGTAAAAGCTTGGTTTCAAGTTTCGCATAAGCGTCCTCAATAATGCGGGCTTTTTTTCTAACTGAACGCGGAGCCCAATCCAGAGCGCGTAATTCATCCAATATAGAACCTTTTATTCTTGAAAGCGCATAAGTCTTAAAACTTATTCCTCTTGTTATATCAAATTTTTCTATAGCATCCATAAGACCAATAATTCCACAACTTAAAAGGTCATCCATTTCACTAATAGGCATATCCTGAGGGAGAAACATTTCGATACGATTAACAACATATTTAACTAATCCGAGATAGTTTTTTATTAACAACTCTCTTGTCATGCGATCAGGTCGTTTTTTATATTTAACCCATAGAGAATATATTTCATCCATAAAAATCCCCTTTTTTTTATATTAAAAACATGCCTATATAAAACTCTTAAATATCTTTTTCATCTATTTTTTTTATACTTTTTTTCACCAGAGCTAGCAATTCTTCTTCTGTTTCAACTGACGAAGGATTAATATTAATCCAGAAAAACAGGTCTAGAGCTATGCGGCAAATCTGGCTTTCATTTAATTGAGCTCCTTTTAAATCTCCGCTTTTAAATGTATATTCTCTCAGACTTTTTATCTGGTCTATTCGTAATTGAATGTTTTTTTGCTTTACACTATTAATTTCAACAGATTTAACTTCAGGGGCGTTGTGTAAATTTATAGGCTGGATTTTCTCAAAATCAATTTTCTGTTCTTCCCTGGATGGCAAAGATATTTTATCTTTATTCTTTTTTAATCTGCTTTGTTTGAAATGCAATGCTCGATTTTTAGCTGTCATCACATCCATATTTAACTCCTTAAATCTATCAGCGTATTAATATATTTTAATATTATATTATATATATACAATAATATTATCGGATTGTCAAGTGGAAAAATTAATTTTTTTTAATATTATTTTGTTACAAAAAAAGAGCATAAATCCTATAAGCATGTTAAAATATCAAATTAGCAATTTTTATGTAAAATTTTTCTATGGAGTTTTTCTATGAAAATGAGAATGTTCTTATTTTTTATAATTTTTTTTTCAATATACGGAAGTGTACATGCTTATACGTACTATCATATATTGTCACATCTTCTATTATCCTTAAAATTTAAAATTATTCTTGGTATATTTTTTCTTTTTATGACGCTTTCTATCCCGATTGCACGTTTGATAGAATTATATTTTCCCGGAATATTTAGTCGGGGAATAGTTATTATTTCCTCTGTGTGGATTGGTTTTATCTTTTATTTTTTTATTCTATTTTTAATTAAAGATATAATACTATTATTTATTAAACTGCTTGATTTAAACAATAATAATAAAGAGATAATAAATTTTCTTAAATCAAATTCTAATGTTCTTTTGATTATATTTTCTCTCACTATCATTATTTGTATATATGCATATTATGAAGCACTGAACATCAAAATCACTTCTATCTCCATTCCAAACAATAAAAGTGCATTAAAAGAGAAGTCTCTTAATCTTAATATAGTTCAGCTTTCTGATATACATTTAGGAATTTTAGTCGGATATGAAAGAGTTGAGAAAATGGTAAAACTTATAAATAAGATTAATCCAGATATTATTGTAATAACAGGAGATTTACTTGATGCTGAGATGGACCACATAGATAAAATATCTTTACTTTTTAAAAATCTAAAACCGCGTTATGGTAAATATGCAGTCACAGGGAATCACGAATTTTATGCAGGTATAAATAAAGCAGTATATTTCTGCAATGAAGCGGAAATAGAATTATTACGAAACGATGTAAAAATTATTCCTGGTATTATTAATATCATTGGACTTGACGATCCAACCTTTATATAAGCAGAGGAACAGGAACATGGGGTCCCCCTATGCGTTTTTTAACCCCTCCAGAAATCACATGGATAAAAATATATAACTCAAGTTGACTGACTTTTTTATGCTAAAATTCCAAATTATAATTCCCAAATCCCAAATAAATTCCAATTTCCAAATTCAAAATGACCAAAACTTGTTATTTATTAGTCTTTATATTTGTTTGATTATTGAAATTTTGAAAATTATTTGTTATTTGGTACTTGAATATTGAAATTTGTAAAGAAAAGTCAGTCAACTTGAGTAATTAACCTTCTTACATTATTGTTATATTATGACTCAGAAAATTTGTAATATTTTTCCTGAAAAAGTTTTAAGCATGCATTAACTATTTCGGATTGATATAAAATCCCTTTGTTATTTATTATCTCTTCCAGAGCTTTTTCAATACCAAGAGCAGGTCTATACGGACGTTTATTTGCCATAGCTTCAACAACATCAGCTACCCCAATAATTTTTGCTTCAATAAGAATTTCATCACCTGATAAACCATTGGGATAACCTGAACCGTTCAGTCTTTCATGGTGCTGTAAAACAATCTGAGCAACAGGCCAGGGGAATTCAATATTCATTAATATCTCATAACTGAATTTGGAATGATTTTTAACTATATTAAAATGCATCTCAGATAATCGTTTTGGATCATTTAAAATTTCGTCAGGTACATAAATTTTTCCAATATCATGAAGTATTCCGGCAATGCGTATTCCTTCAATCTGATATTCCAGAAAATTCATTTCTCTTGCAATAGCACATGCAAGATCAGCAACTCGTTTCTGGTGTCCTGCGGTATATGAATCTCTCTTTTCTGCTGCCTGAGAAAGTGAATTAACAGTTTCATTTAATATTCTTTTCTCTTTTTCAAGACTCTTTCTAATTTTCTCTTCTGCAAGTTTGCGCTCAGTAATATCCCTTGTCAAATGAACAAATTGTGTTATTTCACCCGATGTTTCTTTTACAGGATAAGCATTAACTTCAACATAGATTTTTTTATTATCTTTCCCATAATGTATATGCTCAACAGTAACTGCCTTTCCAGTATTTAATATCTCAGTAACAGGACAGATATCATCCGGTGGAGCACATGGTGTATTAGAATTATGGGTAATCTTGTAACAATAATAATCTTCTATTTTATTTTTACTAAAATCACATAAATCCTTAATTTTTTTATTTGCCCATAGTATCTTTAAATCTTTTGACAATAACATAATACCTTCATCAATATTATCAGTAATTATTTCCTTAAATTCTTTTTCCTTCTGTAATTTTTCTGAAGCAGCTTCTAGTTCTTTGACTGTTAAAACAAGTGCCTTGTTAATTTCATCATTTTTATTATTTAAGACCATCAATTCTTGATTCTGCATATTAATTTTACGGTAGGAAATGTCAAGGTCATTTACCATTTTATTGAAAGATTCAGCTAAAAAACTTATTTCATCATTAGATTTAATATTTACTCTGATATTAAATTTACCAGAACCAACTCCATTTGCTGCATCTTTTAGTTCTGTAATTGGAATAGAAATCTTTTTTGAATATAAAAAGCCAAGAACAATTGCAAGAAATACCACAAAAAGACTTACTGCAATATTTTTATTTTTAAAATCATTCAAATTATTATAAACACTTATTTGTTTCTCCTGCATTTCATCTTTTTCATGTTTAATTACTTTATTAATAATACTTAAAAATTCTTCTTCTATACTTTCCATCTCTTTTTGTTTTTGATAAATATCATCATTTTTTTTATTTATTTTCTTTAAAGCAATAATCTCATCTGTTA
>JACRDZ010000223.1 GCA_016212735.1 Candidatus Firestoneibacteriota bacterium
AATTGTTGACATATTTAAGAGCAATGGATAAAAGAGTTGGATTGTTAATTAATTTTAATGTGGGAATGCTAAAAAACGGTATAAAAAGATTGATAATTTGAGGACACAGAGGGGGGAGAACATAAAAACTCTTCTAACTCATTACTATTTAAGGGTTTCTCTCTAGTTCTCTGTGGTTAATTTTTGACATTACCTAAATATCAGAAAGGATATATTTATTATGCCAGTTCAACAGATCCATGGAGAGTTTTTGTTTGAGAGAAATAAAAAAGTGGTTTTATTAAGAACTATTTTTATTGGAATAAGTTTAATTTTTAGTTCATGTATATGGACTAATAAAAGTGTTAAATCTGCTTCTTTAAACTTTTCAAAAGAAATAGCAGTTGAAAAAGCCATTAGCAAAGTAAAACCAGCACTTGTAAGAATATTTGTTGTAGCTACAAGTTATGAAAACGGAAGAGAGATAAAACGTGAATCTGCAGGAAGCGGAGTAATAATAAATCAGGAAGGATATATAGTTACAAATCACCATGTTGTCGGCAGATCAACATACATATCATGCACATTATCAAACAAAGAAGAAATAGAAGCAGAACTTGTAGGGACAGATCCTTTAGCTGATATAGCAGTAATTAAACTTAAAACTGATAAGAAAAGAATATTCCCTATAGCTTCATTTGGTAATTCATCACTGGTTAAAGAAGGAGATACTATACTTGCTATGGGAAGCCCGCTTGCATTATCACAATCTGTAACCATGGGAATTGTAAGTAATACAGAAATGGTTATACCTCAGCTTTTCTGGCCTTTTAATATATTTGAACTCGATGGGGAGAATGTTGGTTCTATTGTCAGATGGATAGGGCATGATGCCCCAATTTACGGAGGAAATTCAGGCGGACCGCTTGTTAATCTCGATGGCGAAATTATTGGTATTAATGAAATAGGGCTTGGTCTTTCAGGAGCTATCCCCGGGGATCTGGCAAAAAAAGTTGCTCTTCTACTTATAAAAAACAGAGAGGTGACACGAAGCTGGATTGGACTTGAAGTACAGCCATTATTAAAATCATCTAAATTTGCAAAAGGAGTACTTATAAGTGGAACAATTGAAAATTCTCCTGCAGCAAAAGCAGGTTTTCTTCCAGGAGATATTCTCATAAATTTAGCAGAGCAGGATGTGAATGTTAATTTTGTTGAACAATTGCCGCTTTTTAATCAATATTTAATGGATATTCCTGTTGGTAAGGAAGCGAATGCTACTGTAATGAGAAATGGTGAAGAATTATTTTTACGTGTAATTCCTATAAAAAGAGAAAAAGCCCGTCCTGATGTTTTTGAAATTAAATCATGGGGAATGACAGCAAGTAATCTTTCAATGGCAGCAGCACAGGAGATGAGGAGAGATAATAATGAAGGTGTTCTTATTATAAATGTACGGCCTGGAGGTCCGTGTGATGAAGCAAAGCCTGCTGTAAGAGCTAAAGATGTAATAGTTGAAGTTAACGGGATTCAAATTAAAAACATTCAGGATTTTATTACAGTTACAGAAAAAATATTGGGGAAAAACACTTCTCCTGTCCCTGTTCTTGTAAGTTTTGAAAGACGTTATGAAAAATATATGACAATGGTAAAAGTTGGTGATAAAGACTGGGAAGATAGAGGTGGAGAGGTAAAAAAAGCATGGATGGGAATTGGTATTCAGGTTTTAACAAATGACCTGTCTAAAGCACTTGGAGTAGAAGGTAAAACAGGAGTAAGAATTACAGCAATATATCCAGACAGTCCTGCAGCAAAAGCAGGTTTTGCAATAGGGGATTTAATTGTTAATCTTGACGGAGAGCCTATAAATTGTTCAGAACCGCAGGATATAGAAGTTTTACCGGCTTTAATTAGACAATACAAAATCGGGACAACTGCTCTTTTTACTATTCTCAGGTTTGAAACTGTTAAAGAAACTGGATTAAAAGAATTAAAAACATTAAATATAAAAGTTGAATTAGGAACTTCTCCTCCTATGGATAAAGAAATGAAAAAATACCATGATAAAGATTATGAATTTACTGCTAGAGATGCAACTTTTATGGACAAAGTTTACACTGAAAAAAGTTTATCAGAAAATGCAGGTGTACTGGTAGAAGCAGTAGAAGAAGGGGGTTGGGCAGCACTTGGACATCTTGCAGTTGGAGATTATATTCTTGAAATTAACGGACAATTAGTATTGAACGTAAATGTTATGGAAAAGATAATGCAGGAAATTAAAACAAAACAAAGTGAATATATTGTATTTAAAGTACAAAGAGGTATTCATAAAATTTTTATAGAACTAAAAGGAGATGGATATGATTATTAACAAAAAAAGTAAATTTAAATTTTTTTATTATGTCTCAATTTTTATACTATGTTTAACAATTACATCAATAAAAGCTGATGATGCAGCAACTTCCGGAAGAAATATTGCTTCAAAGTGGGAAAATATCACAATAATAATAAAAATTACAATTAAACAAAAAGTGATAATGCAGGGGAAGGAAGTTTATAATACAGAGAGCAAAATGGAAATAAATGGTACAGTTATGGATTCAACAGGACTTGTAGTAGCTTCTCTTTCAGAGACAGACCCAAGTTCTTTGGTTGAAAATTTTCTTCACGGCGTTCAAGATGATAGAAAACCTAAATATGAAAGTGATATTACTGATATAAAAATAAGATTTTCAAAAGATAATGAAGTCCCAGCCAAGATAGTTTTAAGGGATAAAGATATGGATCTGGTCTTTATACGTCCAACAAATAGATTAAAAGATACTGTGCAATTTATTAATTTTAAAGACAGCATACAACCTGAACTGCTTGACAGAATATTATGTCTCTATAGGCTTGGTAAAGTAGCTGATGAAGTGCTTTCTATTAATATTAGTCGTATACAGGCAGTTGTGAATAAACCACGTACATTTTATGTCCCGGATGATATGAATTGCGGTTTAGGGATTCCTGTATTTTCTTTAGAAAAAGAAAAAATTATTGGTATTTTAGTTGTGCGTATGACTCCTTCACATAGCGATAATGCTATTTCTATGTTTAGCAGAAAAAACGAGATGATGCCTTTGCCTATAATTTTACCTGCATCTGAAATAAAAGAAGTTTCTGTTCAGGTGCCTCCTTATGAATAAGAATATGTTGGGGGTTAATTTTGAGTCAAAAAAATATTCGCTTGCATATTTTGGTTAAAGGTCGTGTTCAGGGAGTTGGCTTCAGGCCATTTGTATATAATCTGGCAAGAAAGATGTCTATTTCAGGGGGGGTTAGAAATACTCAAACTGGATTAGAAATTGAAATTGAAGGTTATAAAGAAATAGTTGAAAAATTTTGTGATAAACTGATAAAAAACAGCCCACCCCATGCAGTTATCGAAAAGATTGAAATTAAAAAAGTACCAATAAAAAACAATAAAATATTTAGTATATATATGAGTACTAATACAGGAAAAAATTATATTTCCGTTCCTCCTGATCTTGCTATATGTACTAATTGCAAAAAAGAACTTATGGATAGTTCTGACAGACGTTATCAATATCCATTTATAAATTGTACTAATTGCGGACCAAGATTTAGTTTAATACATGATTTACCTTATGACAGAATTAATACTACAATGTCTTTATTCAAAATGTGTCCAGACTGTAAAAAAGAATATAAAGATCCAGTGGACAGAAGATTTCATGCTGAACCTGATGCATGCCCGAACTGTGGACCGAAGCTGGTTTTAACTGATGCAAAAGGTAAAAAAATTGATAAAAATCAAATAAAAGAAGCAGTTAGATTATTAAAACAGGGTTATATAGTTGCTGTTAAAAGTATTGGCGGATTTCATTTAGCATGCGATGCATCGAATAATAAAACTGTTAAAAAATTAAGAGAACTAAAGAAAAGACCTTCTAAACCGTTTGCAATTATGGTAAAAGATATTTCACATGCAAGAGAGTTATGTGAAATCAGTAAATTTGAAGAGCATATTTTATTATCCAGTGCACATCCCATTGTGCTTCTTAAACAAAAAAGAAATAAAAAAATATCTCCTCTTCTTGCGCCTGGAAATAATAAATTGGGGATAATGCTTCCATATACTCCTTTACATTGTCTTTTATTCTTTTTTTGGGATAAAGCTATTTTAGTAATGACAAGTGGAAATAAGGCAGAAGAACCTATATCAATAAATAATGAAAACGTATATGAAGAGTTAAACGGTTTAGCAGATTTTTTTTTAATACATAACAGGAATATTTATAATCGCTGTGATGATTCGATAGTTCAGATAGTTGAAAAAGAAATTCAGATAATAAGAAGAAGTCGGGGATATATCCCTCTATCCATTCCTTTTGCAGATTATCACCAGTCAAAATCTGTTTTAGCTTTTGGTGCAGATTCTAAAAGTTCATTTTCTATTTTAAATAATAGAGAAATTCATATATCACAATATATAGGCGAATTAAATAACTCAAAAACAATAGATTTTTATAAAGAAACTATAAATCGCTTGTTAAATTTGTTGAAAGCCTATCCTTATGCAGTTGTTTATGATTTGCATCCAGACTATATAAGTACTAAATTAGCTATGGAATTTGCGTTAAGTAAAAATTTACAAACTATAGGAATACAGCATCATGAGGCGCACGTAGCCAGTGTAATGGCTGAATACGAATTATCTGCACCTGCAATTGGTGTTGCTTTTGATGGGACAGGTTTTGGTACAGATGGACATAACTGGGGAGGCGAATTTTTTATAATCAGAAATGATTCTATAAAAAGGGCAGGGCATCTGGAATACTTCACTCTGCCTGGAGGAGATAAAGCAACTCATGAGATATGGCGTATTGCTTATGCTTTAACAAGAAAAATTGCTGGGATAGAAAAACTTGAATTCTTTAAAAAAGTTAATAAGAAAGAAGTGGAAGTTATTGAAAATATATTGATAAATAAAATAAATTTACATCTTACTTCAAGTATTGGACGACTGTTTGATGCTGTTTGTGCAATGAGTGGTTTAAGAAACGAAATTAATTATGAAGCTCAGGGAGCCATCGAACTTGAATCTCTTGTAATGAAAAAACCAAATTCTTATTATAAATTTAATTTCATTGCAGAAGAAAATATTTTTTTAATAGAAATAAACGAATTGATTTCATATATAATTAATGACATTATGCAAAAAAAGGATTTAAGTTTAATATCAGAAAAATTCCATTTTACGATTGTTAAAATGATTGTAAATATGTGTGAGTTATTAAGAGAAATTTATAATATTAATACTGTAGTACTGAGCGGAGGTGTTTTTCAAAATAAGATACTTATAAGCTGGACCGTACAGGAATTAAACAGGAAAAAGTTTAGATCATATTTTAACCGCAGGATCCCAATAAACGATGCTGGTATATCTGTTGGTCAATTATGTCTTGGAGTAAAAAGAATCTAATAATTCATATCTTTAGTTTTAAATTCAGGATTATTAATTGTTCCATGAATTTTTATATTAAGACCTTTCTCTAAATTAGTACCAGTAAATAAAGTCAAAATATTACTGATATTTTGCTTTGTATTTTTTGATGGGCCAATCCATAAAGAGAGAGCTAATAGACTCTGTTCAATTGGTTCATGCAGTTCTATTTGTCCGTTTATTAAAGCAAGAATGGTTCTCCCGTTAAATTCAAGTTTTTTCAGCAGGAAAGTATTATTATTATATTCAAAATTAAAAGATATTTCTTTGAATTCAAGATTAGGGAAATTTATCCCATTATATACTATCTCAGAAATTATTACAGGCCCTGATAGTAACAGATCCCCATTCCCTTTGTATTCATTATTTATTTTATTTAAAATGATTTTACCAGATAAAAGACCTTTTATTTTGAATAGTGTTTGAAAATTATTCGGATAACTATATTGTGAAATATCCAGATTTTTAAATTCAAGAGATAATATATTTAGAGAATCTTTTTTTAAATTATATTCAATTTGACCTGTTATTTCTCCATTATATGCTTTTGCATATAAATCAGTACTTAATATATTTTGAAAAAGAGGAAATATATAAAAATCAAGCAGTAGTTCACTGCTTTCTAATAAATAAAGTGTATTTTTATCTTTTGCAGAAATAATAGATATATTTTTTAAATTGAGACTTGATATGGGTCTATAGGAAATTTTTTCTGATTCTATATGAAAATCATATTGAGAAGTAAATCTATTTATTAGTTTATCGTAAGGGAATTGATAGAGTAAAACAGTAAATGCGAATAATATTGTAAAGAGAAACAATAAGGAATATTTTAATGTTTTATTCAATTTAATTATCCATTTTATTTATTTAATAAATCTGAAAAGGGATATTTGCTATTACTTTTCCTGATTCGTCTAAAACATGCACTTCCCAATTACCGCTCCATCCTAAAGGTATTTTAAGATAACTCCATGTATAAGTGCGGCTTTTTTTTAAAGTCAGTTCAATTGTTGATACAAGTCTATCTTTATAATACCATGCATGCAATATTTTATTGCCGGGTTCTACTCCAGAAATTTCTGTATAACAGTAGAGCTTTTCAACATTTGGAGGAAAATCTGGAGCTACACCAACAGGAACATAATTTTCAATATTTTTAGCAATTACACCACGAACTACATTTAGATCTGATGTAGAAACTGCTTTTACGGTTTCAGTTTCTTCTTTCTTCTCAGATACTTTTTCAGGTGTTTTATTGAGTGATTCATTGGATTGATTATTTTTTATATTATTAATATTATTATTAGAAGAAGATATAATTTCTTCGTCTTTTTTTTCTGTTTTTGAATTGCCCAATATATCTTCCAATTTATTTTTAAAATGGATCTTTAACTGTTCAGCATAAATATTGTTAAAGAACAAAATTGAAAATATAATAATTATAAAAATATTTTTCCGCATTATAAAACTCCTATGATAAATCAAACTCAAGATATTTATTTAGAATAATAAAAAATACTATTTATGTCGCACACCCGGGTCTTTAAGTCAGGGCAAACGCATTAAAAGTTTAAAAAAATAAAAAATCTAGATTCCCGCTAAAACGCTGCGGGAATGCGACACAACCTCTTGCATGTCATCCCCGACATGTTTAATCGGGGATCCGTTTTAATCTATAACCCAAAGCTATAGTTTAAAAATATTTATTGCAGCTTGTTAGTATAAAAGTAAAATAAATAATAAATAATTTTTTAATCATGGGTTATCCTTAAATAATAAATATCAGAATTACGTGAGAAAATTTATCTACCCCGTATATTTCTAAACATATTTTTATTACCTTTAAACATATTTTTATCTTCTTCATCTTCTTCTTTAATTTTTTTTAATATTTCAGCAGTACGTTCATCATTTATTTCTCCAAGTGCCCATATTACGTTTCCATTAACATTAACATCATCATCTTTTAAAGCATCAATTAAAGGTTCAACAGCTCGAGGATCTTTAATTTTACCTAATGCTCTTGCGGAATTCACACGTATTGAAGGATTTTTGTCCTTTAACGCAGTAATTAGAGATTGGACTGCACGTGTATCTTTAATTTCTCCAAGAGATAGTGCTGCATGACTTTGTATCTCTGGATTATTATGACTGAGAGCATCAATCAAATTTAAAATAGCTTTATTACCTGATTCACCAGTCTGCCATGTTGAATCAATTTCTTTTAGAAACTTTACTGTACGTTCTATAATAAAAGGATCATTATCATTATCTTTTAAACTCAAAATTAAGGATTCAATATTATGATTATTTTTCATATCATTTAATTCCCATAGTTTTAACTTTTTTCTAACAGTAAATCCTTGCACCCAGCTTTCTTCTGCTAATGGAGAAATAAAAGTAGAGTCATTACTGAGTTTATATCCTATTCCCCAAATTCCTAATTCACTATCTGCTTTAATATTTATTTCTATATTTGCTTCTTTTATTTCTTTTGGTTTTATCTCTACTTTCCATATTTTATCTTCCATTACTTCACGTTTTGGAGAATATATATAAATCCATGCATAAAAAGTAGTGTCCTGACTGTAATTTTCTATCTTTATAGGAGGTAATGCAATCTTATTTTCTCCAGCTTCAGGTCTAACAATATTTGTTAGTAAGTTTGGATTTCTTAACCATGAAATGGTGTCTCTTACAATCTTATCTTCTATTTCAGGATGCCTAATATACGATGGGTCATCACTATACATATTTGTTAAAGCTATATACCCACCACTTTCATATTGATATATTATATAACCTGGTAATTGCTGGGTATTACGTATAAGGATTTTATTACTATTTTTAGGCCACTCTTGAAAATATCCATCCATACTTATAGTTAATTTATTTATATCTTCTATGCCAGATAGAATAGGATGATATTCATCTAATAAGGCTATTCTTTCAGTATCAGATTCTTTGTAACCTTTCACCACTAATCTATCGCCTGTTGGCACAGGTAATATTTCATAATCCTTACCATATACCTGGCTAAAACAAAAAATATTGCCTCCATCTGCTAAATATCTACTAAATTTGTCAGTAAAAATAAAAACCTCATCCGCTATTTTTTGACGCATATAAGTAAAATAGTCTAATGCACGTGTTGGAATTATTAAAATTTTTGTATCTTTTAATTGATCATCAGGTAAATTACAGGCTGCTGTATATTCATCTTTTATGTTTAAATTTAATTTATCATTTAAATATTTAATCGTAAGTTCATATCTACGATCATTATAGTCATCATCATAGACTCTAATTTTATTTTTTTTTGATAATGTTTCATCTTGATAGGCGGAAAACCGTGTTGTGCTACATTTCATTCCCTTATCATAATACATCATTAAAATATCAATATTATTTATTTCTTTTAGTTTTAATAATGCATTCTCACGTTTGGTTAAATTTTTATTTTTTAAATCTTTATTTAGATCAGAAATAAGTTTAACAGCAACATTATTTTTTCGCCAATTCGTATCAATATTATCTAAAGCTCTTATTACAGTTCCACGAAAATATGGATCTTCATCAAGTAAAAGAGGAATCATAGGTTCGATTGTTTGACTGTTTTTTATTTCCCCAAGTACAATTACTGCATTACATCTAATCTTAATAAAAACTATCATTTTCTGGGGATCATTTATTTCTCCAAACATAGTCTTTGCCTGTGCTTCTACAAAATTATCTTCTTTTAAAATTTTAATAGAATAAGAAACAGCATCTATAGCAGCGTTGCTTTTCCGCCAATTCATGTCAATATTATCTAAAGCTCTTATTGTCTCTTCCTTGTCTATTTCATCTATTTTTATAAAACTAGAGGTAATTAATACTTCGATTGCACGGGGATGCTTTAATTCTCCAAGCACCATTATTGCTTGTCTTTTAATATTATAGTCTTTTACATTCAGATTATTAATAAAATGATCAACAATCTTATTAACTAATTCACTTTTTTCATATTCAGGAGCAATATCTTTTAATGCTTCTATTTTAATCGTTCGATAATGTAAATCACTGTTTCCAAGTTCAGAAATAAATCTATCAATTAATTTTTTTACATGTTCGTTTTTTTGCCAATTTAAGTCAATTTGATTTAATGCTTCTATAATGATTTTTCGAGTTTCATAATCATTATCTAATAAAATATCTATTAATGGGTCAACTGCATTTATATCTTTAATTTTCCCAATTAACAATATTGCTTTGTTTCGAATATCAGGATTATTATCTTTCAGATTATTTATTAGTTGAGCAATAAAATTTTTTACAACATTATTTTCTTTCCATTTAGGATCTATTTTTTCTAAAGATTCTATTATAATAATTTGAAGTGCCAAATCTTCATTTATTAATAGAGTAACTAATGGTTCAACTGCACGACTATCCTTTATTTCACCAAGAGATCGCACGATATTATCTTGTATATTTGTGTCTTTATTTTTTAATATTATAATCAATGATTCAATTGAAGAGTTATCTTTTATCTTTCAAAG
>JACRDZ010000002.1 GCA_016212735.1 Candidatus Firestoneibacteriota bacterium
AAGTCTGAAAATGCTTGTGAGAGTAAGCTGAAATTTACAAATATTTCATTGACGATTGAGCATTGACAATTGAGCATTATAATTCAATTCATATTAATAACGTCTAATGTTTTCAAAGGATTTAAACCTCAATGCTCAATTGCCAATTGTCAATGCTATTTACCCAGACTTGTGGGTAATAGTAAGGGCACATAGAGGGCACAGAGGGGGAGAATTTAAAAACTCTTCTAACTCATTAATATTTAAAGGTTTCTCTGTGTTCTCTGTGGTTAAGTTTTGACATTACCTTGTTTTTTTAAAGGAGCAAATTGAATGATACAGGATTTTATTCGCAACCTAATACCAATATTAAGAGGAGAATTTTTAATAAATGCTCTATTGCGCTCATATACAACTTTTCAAATAGGCGGACCAGCAGATATTATAATTTTTCCAAGAGATATAGAAGATTTGGAAAAAGTAATGAATTTAGTCTATAGAACTAAATTACCATTTCTAATATTAGGCAACGGCTCGAATTTTCTGGTAAAAGACAGTGGATATAAAGGAATAATTATTTGTTTAAAAAGATATTTTAATTCAATAAATATTAATGGGCATAATATAGATGCAGACGGTGGAGTTCTTTTATCTGTTTTATCACGCAAAGCACAAGAAGCAGGATTATCAGGACTTGAGTTTGCTGTAAGTATTCCCGCTACATTAGGTGGTGCAATTCATAATAATGCTTCAGCTTTTGGGCAGAGTATAGGAGATGTAGTTGAACAATTAGAATTCGTGGAAAATAAAGGTAATCTAAAAAAAATTAATCGAAAGGAATTAATTTTTACATATCGAAAGTGCACATTGCCTTACTCCGGAGTAATAGTTAAAGCAAAACTGAATTTAAAAAGAGAAGCTCCATCCTCAATATTAAAGAAAATGGAAAAAAATGTCGAAAATAGAAATAAATTACAACCTGTTGGTTTTCCAAGCGCAGGTTCGATTTTTAAAAATCCTGAAGGAGATTTTGCTGGCAGGATAATTGAAGAAGTGGGATTAAAAGGAATGGTTTTTGGTAAAGCTAAAGTTTCTGAAAAACATGCAAATTTTATTGTAAACACAGGCGGAGCAACTGCAGATGATGTCTTACATCTTATAGAATTGATTGAAAATAAAGTTTATGAAAAGACAGGAATAAAACTGGAAAAAGAAATAGAAGTTATTGGATAAAGCTTTTCTGTACAAAAGGTAATTAAAGTGAAAAATTTAAAAATAGCAGTACTTATGGGAGGTAATTCTGCTGAAAAAGAAATTTCAATATTAACAGGCAGAGCTGTAGAAAAAGCTTTAATAAGCAAAGGATATTCTATATTATGCATGGATATCAATAATAATTTTATAGAAAAATTGAAAAAGGAAAATATAAAAGTTGTTTTTAATGCTATGCATGGAACATTTGGAGAAGATGGCTGTATTCAAGGATTGCTCGAAGTATTAGGGATTGCTTATACAGGATCAGGAGTTCTGGCTTCAGCTCTGGCAATGAACAAAGTTATGGCAAAAAGAATTTTTATAAACAGCGGACTGGAAACTCCTATTTATCAGGTTATAAAAAAAGAAGAAATAGATTATAAAATGAATTTAAAATTTCCAATTGTAGTTAAACCTGTTTCACAGGGATCAGCATGTGGAGTAAACATTGCAGGTAATAATAAGGAATTAAAATCTGCGATAAAGGAAGCTCTTGAATTAGGGGAGGAAGTGTTAATAGAAAAATATATTCCCGGGCGGGAATTAACAGTCAGTATATTAAATGATGAAACATTGCCTGTTATAGAAATTATTCCGCGGAATAAATTTTATGATTATGAAGCAAAGTACACTAAAGGGATGAGTGAACATGTTGTCCCTGCAAAAATATCAAGAAGTTTAGCAAAAAGAGCACAGAGTACGGCTCTTTGTGCATACAGAGCACTTGGATGTCGGGATTACTCAAGAGTGGATTTAAGGCTTTTTAATAATGACCTCTATATTCTTGAAGTAAATACACTTCCAGGGATGACAGACTTAAGTTTATTCCCTGATGCAGCAAAATGTGCTGGTATTGATTTCCCGGATCTGGTAGAAAAAATTTTAAAAATGGCTATAAAACGAGTCAGGAGTCATAAGAGTCTATTTCGAGGATAAAATGCCAGTAAAATATAAACAGAAAATCGTCAGACGTGTTGTAACAAAAGGGAATCCAGGATATGGTAAAAATATTAAGAAAAATATATTTAGAATATTTTTCTTAATAGTGTTTTTTACAGCTGGATATGGCATTAAACTGGGGTATGATAAAGTTAGCGAAGAAATAGAGAAGAATAAATTTTTTGAAATTAAAGAAATAACTGTAAATACAAAAGGTAAATATGTTTCCAGTGACAGTATAAAAGAGCAGTCAGGATTAAAACCAGGTATAAATATTTTTAGTTTTAGAACAAAAGAAGTAGAAAACAAACTTAAAAGCACAAATTCAGAGATTAAAGAAGCAAAAGTAACTCGTTGGTTTCCTGATAAAATCAGCATTAATATTGAAGAACGTGTCCCAATGGGAATTTATTTATATAACGGGAATCCATATGAAGTTGATAGCGAAGGAGTTGTTTTCAATAAAATGAATGCTCTGACGCCTGAAAATGTTAAACTGCCGTTATTTACAGGTATAAAGGTTACAAGAGATGATATTAAGAAAAACAGAAAAAATATATCGCTTTTAAAAGCAATACAAATTGTTGAACATATTAAAAAATATGATATGAAGTTTTTAGATAATATATCAGAGATAAATATGGAAAGATTAAATAATATTATTTTATATACTTTTGAGAAAGGGCTAAAAATTAAAATAGGGAATTCAATAAGTAAGGAAAAACTGAAATATATAAATACTGTTTTAGCATCTGCTGATCTTGATAAAGCAAAATATATTGATATACGTTTTAATAAAAAAGCATTTGTTGGATACTAATTATATTTTAAAGAGAGGAAAATTAATGAGAAAGTCGTTCTCTAATGAGGATCTTGTTATAGGATTAGATATTGGAACTACTAAAATATGTATAGTAATTTCTAAACTTACAACTGATGGTAAAATCGAGATAATAGGTCTTGGAACATGTCCTTCAAAAGGTCTGCGTAAAGGTGTGGTTGTAAATCTGGAAAGTACTGTTAAGTCTATTGAAAAAGCTCTTGAAGATGCAGAGCTTATGGCAGGTATAAGTATAAGTAAAGTCTTCACTGGTATTGCAGGCGGACATATTAAATCAATAAACAGCCGTGGAGTAATTGCAGTATCAGGCAGGGACAAAGTTATTACACAGGCTGATGTTGATCGTGTTATAGATGCAGCACGAGCAGTTGCAATTCCAATGGACAGGGAAGTTATTCATGTACTTACACAGGAATTTATTCTTGACGATCAGGAAGGGATTAAAGATCCAGTAGGAATGGTTGGTGTACGTCTGGAATCAGAAGTACATATTGTAACAGGAGCGGTAACATCAGCACAAAATATTATACGAAGTGTGAATCGCGCTGGACTGGAAGTTGAAGATATCGTGTTAGAACCATTAGCTTCAAGTTGTGCTGTTCTTGATGATAATGAAAAAGAACTGGGAGTTATTCTTATAGATATTGGCGGCGGAACAACTGATATGGCAATATTTTCGAATGGTGCAATAAAACATACTTACGTTTTAGCTCTAGGAGGTGATCACGTTACAAATGACATTGCCGTCGGATTGCGGACACCTAATGCTTCTGCTGAAAATATTAAAAAACAGTATGGATGCGCACTTACAGGTATGATTAATCAGGATGAAGAAATTGAAGTACCAAGTGTAGGAGGAAGGCCGGACCGTAAAATATCGCGTAAGATTTTAGGTGAGATTATCGAACCCAGAATGGAAGAGCTTTTTACATTAGTAAACCGTGAACTTAAACGTACAGGTTTAAATGAAATGGCAGCAGCGGGAGTAGTTCTTACCGGCGGAGCATCATTAATGGAAGGGACAGTACAAATGGCTGAAAAGATATTTGAAATGCCGGTAAGGCTGGGATATCCGCAGGGAGTTACCGGACTAATAGATGTAATTAATAATCCCATATTTTCCACTGCTGTTGGATTGATATTGTACGGCGTTAAAAATAGAAGTTTAAATAAGCCGGGTAGATTTCGCGGTTATCATTTATTTAACAAAGTATCAAACCGTATGAAAGAATGGTTTGGAGAATTTTTTTAAAAGGAGGATAAATATGCTTGATCTGAAATTTGAAAATGAATTTGAACATAATGCTAACATAAAAGTTATAGGAATTGGCGGTGGCGGTTGCAATGCAGTAAACAGAATGGTTATAGCTAAAGTCAAAGGTGTTGAATTTATAACGGCTAATACAGATGCACAGGCTCTTGGTGGATCACTGGCACCTATCAGACTTCAGATTGGAGCCAAACTGACTAAAGGTCTTGGTTCTGGTTCAAATCCTGATATAGGAGAAAAAGCTGCTAATGAAGATCAGGACAAACTGAAAGAAGTGCTAAAAGGTGCGGATATGGTCTTTATTACTGCTGGTATGGGCGGAGGTACAGGTACGGGAGCAGCTCCAATTATAGCTTCTATTGCCAGAGATCTTGGTGCACTGACTATTGCAGTTGTTACAAAACCTTTCATGTTTGAAGGGAAGAAAAGAGCAAAACAAGCAGAAGATGGTATTAACAAATTAAAGGAGAGCGTGGATACTTTAATTACAATTCCTAACCAGAGACTTCTAAGTGTAGCAAATAAACGGACTCCTATTCTTGAATCATTTAATGTTGCAGACGATATTTTGAAAAATGCTGTGCAGGGGATTTCAGACCTAATAACTATACCTGGACTTATTAATCTTGACTTTGCTGATGTTAGAACCATAATGTCAGGAATGGGATCAGCACTTATGGGAATGGGATTTGCATCTGGTGATGATCGTGCAATTGAAGCCGCCCAGCAGGCAATTTCAAGTCCATTGCTTGAAGATATTTCAATAAATGGAGCTCGTGGAGTACTTATTAATATAACAGGTGGACCGGATCTTGGTATAATGGAAGTAAATGAAGCTTCATCTTTAATTTATGAAAATGCGGATGAAAATGCTCATATTATTCTCGGTGCTGTAATAGATGAAAAGATGAAAGATTCTATTAAAATAACCGTTATTGCTACTGGATTTGAAATTATGGAATCTGCAAAAAAAGTTGAAACCATTGAAAAAGAAGTTATTCAGAATAAATTAACACAACAGGACAAATTATTTTCAATAAAACCAAATATAAGTCCAAAAGAGCTGGAAAAACCTGCTTTTATACGTAAAGCTGTTGCTCAAGTTGCATGCGGAGGTGGTGCAGACATACAGATAATACAGGAAGATGAATCTATGTCAGGATTGATGAGTAAAGACGAAAGAGACATGCTGGATGACAGAATTCGTTCATTAGGTAATACTCATCTGGATATACCAACTTTTTTACGAAATAAAATAGATTAATTTTTTTACTCTTGAAAAATGTTTTTTAATATGGTATGCTTAAAAAGTATTTTTAAATAAAAATCAAGAGGAGAAAAATGAAGTTATTTAAGTCAGAATTCGAAAAATATTATGAGCAGGGTTTAGCTTATCATAATATTGATAAATTTGATGAAGCTATAGCACAATTTAAAAAAGCTTCAGAAATAAAACCTGATGATGCACGTATCTATTTCAGTCTTGGTAATGTATATAATGTAAAAGGAATGCATAAAGAAGCTGTTGATGCTTATAAACAGTGCCTTAAACTTAATCCGCAGTTTTCCAAAGCACGTTATATGCTTAAATTGTTATCAGATGAACAGGTTGAAAAAAGCGATCAGATTAAGGATAATATAGTAGAAGAAATAGCATCAACATATAAATTAGGTTTAGAATGTGCTAAAAAGAATATGTTTGAAGATGCAATAATGGCATGGGAAAAGACCATAAAATTATTTCCTAACTTTGATAAAGCATATTTAAATATTGGAATTGCTTATTATAGATTAAATAAAATTGATGAAGCTATTAGAGAATGGACCAGAGCAAAAATGATCAATCCTGATAATGATGAAGTATATTTTTGTTTAGGGATAGCATATTATGAACAAAATCGAATTCCTGAAGCTGTTAAAGAATGGGAAAAAGGGAAAGAAATAAATCCTAAAAATGAAAAAATTTTGTGTAATTTAGCTGTAATCTATTATGGACAGGACAAAAAAATAAACAGACCTATGTCAATACTACAGGAACTTCTAAAAACTAATCCTTCTTATGAGTTAGCCCGCGAAAATCTTCAGAAACTTTTTGTGCAGAAGTAAAAACATTTGTTAAATATATTAAAAAGGAGATAAAATATGGCTAGTGATTTTTCTTTTGATATTGTTTCAAAAATTAATATGCAGGAAGTATTAAATGCAATTAATTATGCTACAAAAGAAATTGCACAGAGGTTTGATTTCAAGGGAAGTAAAACTGAAATAAAATTAGAAGAAGAAAATATCCATATAACAACAGATGATGAATATAAATTAAAAAATGTAATTGATATACTGGAAAATAAACTTGTTAAACGTTCTGTCCCTATTAAAGGGCTACAATTTGGCAAAGTTGAATCTTCCTTAGGAGGCACTGTCAAACAGACAATTACTTTGCAACAGGGAATTCCAAAAGAAAAAGCTAAAGATATTATTAAACTGATAAAAGATACAAAATTAAAAGTTCAAACACAGATTCAGGATGACCAGATCAGAGTCTCAGGAAGAAACAAAGATGATTTACAGGAAGTAATTAAAATTATTCAAAATAAGAATTTTGACTTTAATATGCAGTTTGTTAATTATCGCTGATATTACTTCTTAATAATAGCGCTGATTATTTTTATTCTTTCCTTAGCAAACGGATAAGATGAACTTCCCGGATAAAGATCAATTACTTTTTGATATTCAACTAATGCTTTTTCAAAAATATTTGTCCCACCTAATTGATCCCAGTCATATATTAACCCGATATTATATTGTGCATCATCAGCCAGATTATGTTTAGGATATTCCTTGATAAGTCTTGTTAAATATTCTTCCGATTTTTTTAAATAATTGTTATACATTTCTTTTGTTTCATTTGAATAAACAGCATTATTATTTCTATATATTATTGAATATTGAAAATAAGCTTTACCAATCAATAATAGACTTTCAGGAGTGTTTTTTCTTTCATCGTCATATTTTTCTACTTTTATCAAATTGTTTATTGCAGAAAGATATTTACCTTCTTGTATTTTTTTATTACCCCTTTTGAAATGAAACTCTGCACATTGTTTTCTTAATGAACTACATCCGGAATAGATAAAAGAACTAATGATTATGAATAGAAAAAAATATTTGCGAGTTTTTTGGTAGGTCATTTTATTCCCCTTTCATTTAAGGTTAATTGCGATACCTATATTAATATAACCAAAATGTATCGGGTTTTTAAAGCATAATTATTTTACATAAATAATATTCTACACTGTTATAATTTAATATGTCAAGTAATTTTTACAATAAATTTAAAATTTTAAAATTCTGGTAAAGATTTTGATAAAAATTAATACTATTCTATACTTTCATATTTAAAATATATGTCTCGTATATGCCTTAACCAATTATCTATCAATCCATGAGAATCTTTTTCCATTGCAGCTTTAACTCCGCCACAACCATAATGCCCACATACGATTATATGTTTTACTTTTAGTATTTCTATTCCATATTGAATTACACTAAGACAATTCATGTCAGTATGAATCACTAAATTCGATACATTTCTATGAACAAACAACTCTCCGATGATATATTATATCACTTTAAAATAAAATGTTGTATTTTTTATGGGGTGTACGACAAAAAAATAGGTATACTTGACAAAGTCTTTTAATTGTCCTATTATCTGAATGTTTAATACACAAACAGATAATAGGAGGAATTCATGAAAGAGACAATTAATGATTTAGAGAACAGAAGAAAATTATTGTATGATGAAGTTGAAAAACTTGGGGATTTTAGGCGTGGAACAATTTCAGTAAATTATCGTAAATGTGGGAAAAAGAATTGCGCTTGTGCAAAAGAAGGGCATCCTGGACA
>JACRDZ010000226.1 GCA_016212735.1 Candidatus Firestoneibacteriota bacterium
GGATATAGCAGGTATATATAATACAGAAACAGAAATAAAATTCAAAACACAGGATACATGGGAAACATGGTCAGAAGAAAACTTAAGTTTAAGTGTTAACGCAAGTTTAAAAGATAGCATACAGAATATAATAAATGAAATCAGCAAAACAGAAATAAGCAATAAAAAAGACTAAGCAAAAAGGAAAATAATAGTCAGGAAATTAAATCAGGTAAATACCCGACTCATGGATAATGAGCAAGACATAACAAAAAACATAAAAGACATATTATTCTGTATAAAACAAGTGGAGAAAATATTCCCAAATACCTCATTAATAAGACTTGCGTTGGATGAAATACTGAGAGGATATGAGGTATTGATAAGTAAAAATAATTAAGGGGTCGTCATGAAATAAGTATCATATACAGGGGCTTCCAACCGATAAGGTTTGTATGCAAAATTCTATTATCATACTGATTCTGCCAAAATGTCCAATATTCGTATATTTTTCTAAAAATTTCCATATTTTAATCCAAATTGATGAATTTGTTTAATGCAGTTGCACGTATAGGTCACACACCCCAAGCAGCATATTAATTTTGACAATCAAAAGAACATAGGATAATATCATACATATATATAATATATCCATATAGGGGGAGGGGAAAAAATATGATAGACAGATTACGGATTATTTTTATTATTGTATTAATTGTATTTTTATATAAATTCCCGAATTGTTCAGCATTTGAACGAAATTATCCTAAACTGGTATGGGAAAAAAATTTTGATTTTAATATAAGCGAGATACAAATAGCAGACAATTCAGGAGACGTACTTATCAGCGATAAATTCGGAGCTAAGTTATTTTTATTTAACCGAATCGGATTTAGTAAATTGAAAATAGGCACGATTAAAAATGGAATAATATTATTTATAAGTTCTTCAAGAGACGGGGATAAAATAATGTATCAAAATAATGATAATGACACAACTAAAAAACCTGGAGATTTAAAAATACATCGTCTTCATTTCATAGAAAACGATCTTAAACAAGATAAAATTAAAGAATTTTTCTGGAAAGATATTGATGGCATGACAATATTATCACCGAATGCAAAATGGTTTGGTTTTAATGACTGGAGCGGTGATAAAAAAAAGATTAAAGCTTTCGATTCATCCGGAAATTTACTCTGGGAGAAAAATGATGAATATATAGTATCTTTTTCTCTGGACGGGAAATATGTTATAGCAGGAACAAATGTTTTTTATTGGGATAAAGAAATGGATGAAGATATAATAATACACAGTTATGATTCAACAGGAAAAATGTTTTTTGAAAAAAAATATAGATCAGATAAATTCAATTTCATAGGGACATCCGAAATCACTTCAAGCGGATTTATTGTATGGAATTATAAAAACTATCATGAAATTCTTAATTATCTTGGGGAAACAGTAACAGAAATACCTGAAGGTGTAAAAAAAGCTTTTATTGCTCCTGACGGTAAAGCTGCATTATTTCAATATGAAAGTACATATAAAGTTTTTGACCTTAAAAATATTTCTGTAAGAATGGAAGGGAAAATGAATTTCATTGATGCAAAATTATCTTCTCACGGAAATTATATTGTTGGATTAAGGAGACCGACTAAAGACATACCTGAGAATATAATTATTTTAGATACTAATACAAAATCCATATTTAAATTAAAATATGGCGGAGACATTAAAGAAGAAGTTATTCTTAAATTTAGAGATACTATTGAAAAATACTATATTTATACAAATATAACCAGTAATGGTAAATTTGTTTTAATATCAGATGAAGATAAAAAGAATTTATATTTTTATCAGCTGTATTAATATTGCCTTAATATTTCATTATTCTGCTTTTATTGCATCAGATACGATTGCAACACGCTTCATCTGTTTTACATCATGAACCCTTACAATATGAGCGCCTTTCATTATTGAAAGAACTACAGTTGCAGCAGTACCCTCAAGGCGTTCATGTGGAGGAAGATTTAATATATTCCCTATTATTGATTTACGTGATGTACCTATTAATATAGGTCTTCCAAGACTGCGGAAATTATCAAGATATTTTATGATTTCAATA
Source organism: Candidatus Firestoneibacteriota bacterium (assembly GCA_016212735.1). The sequence goes on from JACRDZ010000226.1 coordinate 2,105, forward strand.
TTATTATTAAGTGTTTTGCCAAAACCTATTCCAGGATCAATAATAATATTTTCAAAATCAATCCCAGAATTAATTGACCATTCAATTCTTTCGTTAAGGAATGCGATAATTTCATCTAAAAGACAATCATAATGAGGATTAACCTGCATATTCTGTGGAATACCTTTCATATGCATTAGTACAACAGGAACACGGCTCTGTGCAATTAATTTTGCCATATTATTATCCATACGCAGAGCACTGATATCATTAATCATATCTGCACCCAATTGAATAACTCTCTCAGCAACTTGTGATTTGTAGGTATCAATAGATATTGGTATTTTAATTATTTTCTTAAGTTCTTTTAATACAGGTTCGATTCTTGATATTTCTTCTTCCACAGAAATGGAATTGGATCCTGGACGTGAAGATTCTCCCCCAATATCAAGTATATCTGCTCCTTCTTCTTCCAGCTTCAATCCATGCTGAACTGCTTTGGCTACGTCAAAGTAGTATCCTCCATCTGAAAATGAATCCGGAGTAATATTTAAAATGCCCATAATACACGTTTTTTTACCTAACGAAATACTTTTTCCTGACGGGAATTTAATAGTAAACTCTTTACGAATATAATTATTATATGTTGTTTCTAATTGTATTCCTATCTCATTTAAAACAGAACTCTCTTTCAGTTTTGTTATTAAACGTGTAAAATTTTTATTATTCCCGTAAATATAACAGTCAAACTTATCTTGAATTCCCTTGCTTGGCAAAATATAACTTTCAGCATTAAATGAATTCATAAATTTGACAATTTGTTCAAGTTTATCTTTATCTTGAACTGGTATTTTGGCAGAGATATAATTATAGGAATCTGATCCTCTTTTATCTTCTGTTATTTCAATTTTCTGGATTATATAAGGAGGGAAAAACATTTTATTAACCTTTTATTAGAGCAAATGCTTCACTTCTTGTTGCTGCTTCTCTGAATATGCCTCTCATTGCAGAAGTCACAGTAAAAGATCCTGGTTTTTTAATACCTCGCATTATCATACACATATGTTCTGCTTCTATAACAACAAGTACTCCTTTAGGTTTTAATTTTTTTACAAAAACGTCGGCTATGTCTGTTGTTAACCGTTCCTGTATTTGTGGTCTGCGCGCTAACGTATCAACTACACGTGCAACTTTGCTTAATCCGGTTATTTTATTTTGTGATGGGATATATGCCACATGTGCTTTCCCTATAAAAGGCAGCAGGTGATGCTCGCATATCGAGTATAACGGGATGTCTTTAACTAAAATCATTTCATCTTTATTTTTAGTAGAAAATATTTTTAATTCTTCCTCTGGATTTTTAAACACACCGCCAAATATTTCTTCATACATATCAGCAACCCGCTCAGGAGTTTCTATAAGCCCTTCTCTTTCAGGGTCATCACCTATAGCTTCCAGAAGCATTACAGTTGCACGTTTAATTTTTTCTTTATCTATTTTTGACATCTTTGTTTTATCCATAATCTATCCTTTATAATAGGATAATATAATAAA
>JACRDZ010000222.1 GCA_016212735.1 Candidatus Firestoneibacteriota bacterium
ATTTTTTCCTGAGTACGCTGATCAATCGCAGAAATAAAGCTTTCATTTAATCCGATTATTCCTATGGTGTCATCATTAAGAAGAGATACGAGTATTTTTTTTGCTTCTTCACCATTTAGAGCTTCATATCCTTCTATACCTGCCAATCTAAAACCATATACTGTATCTTTATCAGAAATAACCACGACTTTATACAATGACCAGTTCCTCCCTGATTTTCCTGTCAGGCATACCAATTTTTTTACAGCGCATAATTATTCTTAAATTAACAACTTCATTATATTTTTTCCATATATATCCAATTGGGATACCAATACATAAAGGACCTTTATTATATGCAGCAACACCTCTTAATGTAATCTGTTCCTCTATTTTTCTCTCAAGTATGGATAAAGCGTTAAATTCCAGGTAACGTTCAAGAACACTTTTCAGCACAACTCCAAAAGATGTTTTTTCAAGTTCTTTTACAACTTTCTCAACATCTAAATTCAAACACAAATCAACAAAATGATCTGCATTTTTTATTTGTTTTCCTCCTGTAATAAAGAAATCTCTAAGACGCTCTCTTCTCATTGCATCTTTTAATCTGGCTTTTTGTTCTTCTTCATCTTTTTTGTCTTCATCAACTTTTTTTGCTTTAATAACTATCTTTTCAATCTTTTTATATGCATTTTTAATTTCAGTTAGAATATCTTTTACATTTTTTTTATACCTGACAGTTTTACTATATCGAACAGGCTTTTTTTCAATAATATCTGAATTTAAATATAGCCATATCTTTTTAAAAATATTTTTTTCCATAGAAATCTTTTCATATAGATTTTCTCTGGATTTTCTATATTGCTCATATTTTTCATTGAATTGCGTTTTTATCAAACGTTCAGAATTTTTCAAAAATCTTTTTAAAGCAACATTAAAAGATATATTATCTTTAACAATTACAGTTTTTTCTCCTGTCTCCTGACTTGCACCTTCTGACTCATTACTAACATCCCCCTCTTCTTTAATAGGAGCAGTCATTTTCTGCCACCAGAGATTAATATCTTCTTTTATTTTTTTAATTCTTTCTGAAATATTTTTTGGTTTAGTTTTTACTTCTTCTTTTATTTCTTCCTTTTCTGCTTTTCTTTTATAAATAAGATCTTCAATATTCAGTTTTTGCAGACGTAGAATTGTAGTAACATTTATTGCATCAATTTCATTAACAATAAGATCTTTCATTATTTTAAAATTAACATTTACACCTTTTAATCTATCCATTGCATTTATGTAGTAAGCTTTATCCAGAGCCAGTTCAAGAATAGAAAGGTCTTTTTCTTCCATATATTCAGCATATTTTTCATTTAATATACGAGCATAAGGTGATCCCCATGTTGCAAGGATATTTATACAACCCTTAATATTACTCTCATTAGCAAGCTGTGTAAGAAGCGGCATATCAAGTTCACCTGCTGGGATGAGACTTTCAAGAATTTGCTCTGAAGAAACATCTATATGTATTCCGCGCAAAATTGTAATTATATTGCGGACATCCCATCTTCCCAGAAGAACAAGAATCAGATTATTTGCTTCGCCGCCTGCAAAATCCAAAATACGGCGAAAAGTGCGTGATAGATTTCTTTTTAAAGCTTCGTCTATTCCTTCAATACCTGTATGCGAAATTGCACATTCCTGAATTTCCTGTTTATAAGGAGTTTTCTCAAGTAACCCCATTAGACCCGAAAAATCATTTACTTTTAACAGCTCCTCATAAAATTCCGATCCAAGAAGAACACTTTTCATTGCTCTTACGCGTGCATTTATATATCCATAGTTATCAAGTACTGTATGTTTTTGAGTTTGTAAATCAAGCACCAAAAAGCACCTCAGTCAGTTGAGTTTTCAATACTTTTTTCGCTTTATCAAGACGTGTTTCAAATGTATTATATACCATTATACGTTTATTATCCACTTCAAGTAAAAGTCCACCCATTGTGGATTCTCCAACTTTAACTTCATGATTTAACTTCAATTCTGCCAGAATGTTTTTTGTCAGATTTTCATCTTTTTTATCTACAACAATAGCTATTTTTGTTCCGCGTACTTCATTTAAAGATTCAAGTAATAAATTTTTAAATACTTTTTTATATTCTTCGCTTTTATCTCTAAAAATTTTCAATGATTTTTCCAATTCAGTGAAAACATGGGTAGTATGTAGTTCTTTTGCTTCGATTATTTTTCTTTTTCTATCAAGCTCAGCTTCTATCTGAAGGCTTGCACGTGCTCCGCGCAGAGTCATATCCATTTTTTCGATATGAGTTTTTACAAGCTTCCTGGATTCTTCTTCAGCTTCTTCAACAATTTTATTGGCTTCGATTTCTGCTTTTTTAACAAGTTCTGAACTCTGACGACTAGCTTCTTCCTCTAAAGTTTCAAATAATTTATCTAATAGCATGAGCCTTGTTTCTCCTTATATAAAATAGTTAACTGCTAGAAAATAAAAAGCAGTAACTTAAAATTCTAAATTATTTGTCTTTTAAATTCAATTTAATCTATAGATGCTCTTTATCATTAACATAAAGGCGGGGTTTTATTAACCCCGCCATTAATAGACGGGACATATGTCCTCAATATTTTTTTTCTAAATAACTCTTAATTTATAAACTTAAACTTTTATAAACATTAAAATCATAGCTCCAACAACGAATCCTAAAACAACCATAGTTTCTGGAATAGCAACTAATATAAATACTGTTCCTGCTACTTCTGGTTTCTCAGCCATAGCACCACAACCTGCCTGTCCAATTTTTGCCTGTGTAAAACCTGTCATGAAAGCTGTAAAACCAACTGATAGAACTGCTCCGGCAATTACTGCTGCAGTTTTCCATACTTCCGGCATTGATATTGCTGCTTTTACTATTTCTTTTGCTCCTTCTTCTGCCACGATTACTCACCTCCTGTTCTTTTAAAAGGTTTGTATTCAGACTCTGCTGGTTCATAAAATTTAGTAAAACATTCAACTAAATGCAAACGCAAAGTATGAATAGAAGGACTAAATGCACTAACTATTATATTAATAGAATGAAGGAATGCTGCTATAAAAAATCCAGCTATTACCATTCCTGCACCACCCATACCACCCATTCCTCTGCCAAGTTCATTAGCTACAGCTCCTAAAATAACGCCGGCAAGACCGATTGCCATAATACGTGCATAGGAGAAAGTATTACTTAAAGTACCAAAAATTTCTATTACTCCTTTAACTCCTCCACCCACTGCTGTTGCTATCAGTCCGGCAAACATAATTAACGCACCTATCAGTGTAAAAAATTTTGCCATTATTCCGAGGACAAGAAAAAGAGGACCAATAACAAAAAGTCCTAACATCCCGCCTTTTTCCATAGCATGGCTTCTATTATGTTCTCTAAGTCCATTAATCATTCCAAAATACAACCCGAATCCGATATGTATTATTCCCATAACCACTGACATTATTAATAATGCTTGCATCATCTCCATTCTGTTGAAAAATGGAGGCGTTTTCCAGTGATATTTATCAAATATTATTTCAAGTAAATTTCCAAACGCTTCAAAAAATAAAAAACCCCAAACAATTGCACCAATAGAAGCTAATTTAAGAACTCCAGCAAATACTCCCAAGATATCATTACCTTTTGAAGCTTTTTTACACAGATATGCTATTCCTAAAATACAGAGTCCATAACCTATATCTCCAACCATCATACCAAAAATAATTGGGAAAAATACTGCCATAAATGGGGTAGGATCAACTCCTCCGTATTTAGGTAATTTTACGAAGCTGTAAAAAAATTCAAATGGTTTTGCCCATGCGGGATTGGAAAGTGCAACAGGCGCTCTTTCCATTTCATGATGTGACACTTCAAGCTGAATTAAAGCTACTTTGCCAAAAAACTCATCACTAAGGGCTTTTTTGCAGCGTTCCATTTCATTTTCCGGTAACCAGCCAGTTATAACAAAAGTATAACCTGTTGTCCCGAATTGAGGAATCATTTTAATTTCTTCGTCTTTATCTTTTAATACATCTCTTACTGTTAATATCCGAAGATGCCAGTTAGCTGAGAGACTCTCCAGTTCTTCGCTTACTTTAGCTAATTCCTCAGGCATGGTTTTCTTGCTTTCCTGGATTCTTTCTAAAGCAGAATCAAATGGCTGATTGGCAAATTCATTTGGAAGTTTAATCTCATTGACATTTTCGATTGAAAGGAAGTCATGCACTGTTTTTGCATAAATTTTATTATAGATAATAATTACTGCTATATTATTCTCATCAACATCTGCTGAAACCAGATCACATTGATCTTTACACATACGCTTTAGCTCTTCTTTTAATTCATCAATCCCTGCTTTATTCTGTTTATCTACCAGAAGAGCCATAGATTCAAAACCCTCTAATGTACATATTTGCTTTGCAAGAGGTTGAATCTTTTCAAGAATTGGTTCATATTTAGCATACAAAGAAAGCTGAGCTTCCAGAGCATTTTTCTTTTCATAAAGCGCAGAAGCTTTTGCTTCCAGACCATTTACTATCTGATCAACTTCTGTTAGTAATTCATCAATTGTTTTATTCCAGAGCTCTTTGTGCAATGCTTCCTTTTTTTCTTTACTTACTTCAGAAACTCTACCTTTCAGGGTAGAAATAATACCATTCATTTTTATTAAAGCATTTTCAAGATGTTTTCTTCTTTCCACCTGAGATGGATCTGCCTGCATAGGTTTTATAAGAGATTCCTCCCCATGTTCCACCACCTCTCGTGTAATATTTTCTACATGTAAAATACCTAAATTATGCAGAAAACTTACTGTATCCAGAAAAAGACTTTTGGGTCCTACAACCTGAACTTTTGCCATTCTAATATGCATATATACCCTCCTCTCTTTAACCTCTCTTTAAATAATCTATTCAGGAATAATATTTTTTAAAAGAAATTCTTTAGCTTGAGGAATTTTTTTCGCTGCCAATTTATTTACATTAATTACTTCTTCTTCACCATATTTTATTGTTTCATTACGTATTTGAGCAACTTTCTGATCATAATATTCCTGTGCTTCTTTAATAGCTCTATCTGTTGAAGCTCGTCTTATTTCACCTGCTTTTTTACGTGCTTCAGCGACAATAAGTTCTGCCTGCTTCTTTACTTCGAGATACTTACCACGCAATTCAAGTTCTTTTTCTTTTATCTTTGTTAGAGGATTTTCAGCTTTTGGTAGGGATCTGTGTTCATGGTCGTTTCCATGATTATTGTTTTTATTTTCCTTAGAATGTTCGGTAGTTTTCTTGGACATATTTTATTTTCTCCTCCTTAGATTAGATTTTACTTTATTAAATTAAAACAGGCTACCGAAAAACGCCTTAAAATCTAAACTATATATATAAAATATTAATTTATCATGTATAAAAACTCTTGTCAAGTTTTTTTTTGCAAACAGACTTATATTTTTGTGAATGGTTAAAAAACAAGGTTGTATAGTAATTTGATTTTATAATCTTACCGCTATACCCCTCTGTTTCAGATATTCTTTAACATCCTTTATAAGATATTCATTATAATGAAAAATCGAAGCTGCAAGAACTGCATCTGCTCCTCCTGAAGTTAAAACATCGTAGAGATGTTCAGGAGAACCTGCTCCGCCAGAAGCAATTACAGGTATATTTATTTTTTGTGTAATTTTTAAAGTAAGGGCTACATCATAACCTGATTTAGTTCCATCTTTATCCATACTTGTAAGCAGGATTTCTCCTGCTCCGAGTTGTTCAGCTTTACATGCCCATTCTACTGCATCCAGTCCTGTTGAAGTTCTGCCCCCATGAATATATACTTCCCATTTATCTTTATCTTTTTTCCTTGCGTCAATAGCAACTACAATACATTGGCTGCCGAATTTTTCTGCTCCTTCATGAATAATAAGAGGATTATTAACTGCTGTTGTATTAATAGATACTTTATCTGCTCCAGCTAATAACAAATCTTTAATATCCGATACTGTTTTTATACCTCCACCAACTGTTAGCGGCATAAAAATTTCTTCTGCTGTTCTTTCAACAACATCTATAATGGTTTTTCTTTTTTCGTATGATGCCGTAATATCCAGAAAGACTAATTCATCAGCTTTTTCTTTATCATATCTAATTGCATTTTCCACAGGATCCCCTGCATCCCTAAGATCAATAAAATTTATTCCTTTTACAACTCTTCCTTCTTTAACATCCAGACAGGGGATAATTCGTTTTGTCAGCATTATTTTATTTACCTATTCCTTCATAATCTCAAGCGCTTCTTCCAGTTCAAATGCTCCAGTATATAAAGCCTTGCCTATAATAACACCGGCCACTCCATATTTCTCCAATTCTTTTATGTTTTTAATATCTTCAAGAGATGAGATTCCACCTGATGCAATTACTGATATTTTTGTTTTTTTTGCTATTTTTTTAATAGCTTTGATGTTTGGACCTTTCAACATTCCGTCTCTGGAAATATCAGTATAAATTATGGTACATAATTTGACATTTTGCAATTTAATAATAAATTCTTCTGCATTTAAATCTGTAACTTCCTTCCAGCCATTAATTGCTATTTTTCCGTCTGAAGCATCAACTCCCACAACAATACGTGATTGATATTTTGATACAGCTTTTTTGACAATATCCAAATTCTTATACGCTGAAGTACCCAATACTACACGGTTTATACCATAATTTAATATTTTATCTATAGCATCAAGTGTTCGTATACCGCCGCCCAGTTGTATGGGAATATTAACTGAATTTACAATTTTTTTAACGATTTCCAGATTGCACGGAAAACCTTCAAATGCACCGTCAAGATCTACAACATGAAGACACGTAGCGCCTTTCTGTTCCCAGATTTTAGCCATAGAAACAGGCTCATGGCTGAAAATCGTTTCTCTTTCCAGTCTGCCCTGATCAAGCCTGACACAATTCCCACCACGAATATCAATTGCAGGTAGTATTTCCATAATTTTCTCCGAAAAAGTACTAGGTTCAAGGCTCTAGGCCATAGGCTTACTATTACCCACAAGTCTGAACATGCTTGTGAGAGTAAGCTGAAATTTACAAATATTTCATTGATGATTGAGCATTGACAATTGAGCATTATAATTCAATTCATATTAATAACGTCTAATGTTTTCAAAGG
>JACRDZ010000224.1 GCA_016212735.1 Candidatus Firestoneibacteriota bacterium
CCCTAAGTCTTTTGAATCATTACCTCTAAAAATTCTATATAGGACAATGTTATCAGCGCTGACAAGAGCTGCGGATCTATCCCATGAGACTTTAATCCCTGTTGTATCAAATGGTGCTTGGTCTTTTTTTTCATAGGTTGCTCTTACGTCACCAGGAGGATGAGGAGAAAAAGGTGACAGAGGAGGATTATCAACAGGTATAAATGTTTTTTGTACTGCATCCGGCCTGTTATCACCGCATCCTATTAAAAGAATGCCTATTGATAATAACATTGTTATCAATAAAAGTAGTTTTTTCCCTGTGAGAACTTTCATTTATATATTCACTCCCTTCATTAAAACTTAAATAAAATTCTTATTTATTTCCATTTTATTTTTATTGTTTGCGGAATAGTTGCCTGACCATCAACTAATAATACATTTGAAACAGATGAAATTGCTGGAAAATAAGGAGCAGAAGCATAAACTGTTATTTTTTTAGATTTAGCTGTACTTCCTACTCTAAATCGGATCGTCATTTCAAATTCTCCAACTTCAAATGGTCTTGGTTGTCCATCAGCAGTTTTTTCTACCGTACTTTTTGGTTGTTTTGCAGGATCTGGATTATTTACTTCTGCTAGAGTTGCTGTATAACAGTAATCATTACCTACATCAGTATAAATCATTACACCCTCTACACCAGCATCATACACCTGTTTTGCATTTAAATCAGTTTCACCAACCACCTGTCCTCTTAAAACAGCTGATCCCCATGATAATCCACTTAAAGGGTTTTCACATGTACAGGAAGAAACAGTAAATAGAAGCATGATAAAAGTGAAGGCAAGATAAAGTAGTTTTCGTTTTTTCATTATTTCACCTCCTCAACAAATAAATTTGATGGGTTTTATTATTATAGCATTATTATAGTATATACTTTATACATGATTTTACAATTCATGTCAAGTAAAAAAAACATAAAAATATTATTTATTGAATTGTTTTTTTCTCTTGACATACTACGGTAGTGTTATATAATATTAATAAAAGAAGAAATAAATAAGAGTTGCCGCATAGAGCGGTCAAATTTTAATCATCTCACGAGGAGAAAGGAGAAGGAGGAGAAAATGTCCAGAAAAAATGTTTTCCAGAAAATTATTCCTCTAGTATTATTACTATTTTATTTTATTTCATTAATAGTAACAGCTGGTGTAGAGGCAGCAGTAGAGATTTCAGCAATTAAATTATTAATTCCTAAAAGTAATATTATAGTAATGAAGAAAAGTATTAGTATAGTTGGTACGGTTAGCGATGAGAAGCTAAAAGGTATCAGTATATTAATAAACAATGAACCGCGAAAATTAGCAAAGGTTAAAGATGGAATATTTTATGCGAACTTGTCTCTGGATTCTGGGTTAAATAAAATTACAATTAAAGGAGAAGAGAGAGATGTTGGTATTTCTACTTTAGATGTATTTTATAAAGATCCGGGAACAAAAGTCCCTCCTGATATAAATAAGATGTTTAGTATTTTCTATACTCATGATACTGTTGAAAAAGAAGCAGACTGTTTAACCTGTCATGATTTTCAAGAAAATACATTTAATAAAATGAGGAGAGGAGAACAAGCTTGTGTAAATTCGCAATGTCACTTGGACAGAAGCTCAAAAGCATATGATGTTGTTCATGGTCCTGTAGCGACAGATGCATGTAATGCCTGTCATACTCCTCATGGTTCAGTTAATAAATTCGAATTAGTTACTACAGGTAGTCCATTATGTTACAGATGTCATACTGATAAAGAAGCACAATTTGCTCAGAATTTTATTCATGGTCCGGTTGGTGGAGGAGATTGTATAGCATGTCATGATCCACATGGATCTAAATTTAAATTCAGTTTAAGAAAATGGGGAGCAGAATTGTGTTATATGTGTCATCAGGGGAATAAAGCAGAAGGTAAGTATATTCATGGACCAGTTGCTGCTAATGACTGTAACGTATGTCATAATCCACACGGGTCTCCATATAGATTTCAGTTAGAAGAAGATGGTTCTGCTTTATGTTTTATGTGTCATCAGGAAAAGAAAGCAGCTTTTGAAAAAGAATTTGTTCACAAACCTGTTGCAAAAGGTGAATGTTCAAAATGTCACACACCTCATTCTTCAGATAATAAATCGCAGCTATTAAAACCAAATGGATTTGAATTATGTAATGAATTGTGTCATGTTGGAGAAGGGAAGAAAGGGAAAAATGTAAAAGTTCCTCATCCACCTGTTGCTGAAGGGAAATGTACAGGTTGTCATGATGCACATGGTACAGATGTGAAATATCATTTGTTCAAAGCAGGTTCAGAATTATGCTTTAGCTGTCATGAGCATGAACCCATGAAAGCACGAACTCAGAAAAAATATCCACATGGCCCTGTAATTCAGGGAGATTGTGTTGCATGTCATAATCCGCATGGATCTAATAACACAAAAATCTTAATTAAAGATTTCCCTGCAGAGTTTTATACTCCATTTGAAGTATTAAAGTATGATATTTGTTTTAATTGTCATCAGAAAACAGTTGTATTGGATGAATTTACTACAACATTGACAGATTTCAGAAATGGCAGTCAGAATCTTCATTATGCACATGTGAATAGAAAAAAAGGACGTACTTGCAGAGCATGTCATGAAATGCATGCTTCAGATCAGGAAAAGCATATTCGTACAGAAATTCCATTCAGTCCGTTCTGGAACTATACAATATTATTTACTAAAACCCCTACAGGTGGAAAATGTGTTGTTGGTTGTCATAAACCTAGAGCTTATGATCGTGAGAGTCCTGTAGATAGAAAAGAATGGTAAAAAGATCCCCGGAAGTTAAAACTTCTGGGGATTTTATTTGTTTAAAAGGAGTAAAAACATGAGGGAAAAAGCTCGGAAAAAACAATTAATATCAATAATAGCAATCTTTAGTTTGATTATTATTAATAGTTTTCCAATATATGCTTTTAAAAATGTTAAAAAAGGTGATAAGGCTCTGACTTTCACAGCAAATAATCTTGAGGCAGGTTCGTTTTCAATGGATACGCTGCTGGGTAAAAAAGCGACAATTCTTTTTTTCTGGAAACTTGATTTGTCACGAGTTGCAACTGAAGGAGAATCTGCTGGGAAAGATTATGATGCAGCCACTAAATGGATACAGGAAATGGCTGCTCTGCAAAAAATATATGATAAGTATAAAAGCGACGGCTTGGAAATTGTTGGAATTACAGCACCGGTAAAATCAATATACGATAAGCAGAATAATATTGTAAGAAATCCGGATTTTACACCTGAAGAGATAGATAGTATTAAAAAATACTTGAAAGAAAACGGAATAAATTTTACAGTAATATTGGATCAAGGTTTGAATATCTATAATTCTTATGGAATTGTCCCTTTTCCAAGCACGGCAATTATTGATAAAGAAGGAATAATAATTTTTGAACTATCAAGTTACCCTACATTCGGTGGAGAAAATACAATAGAACAAAATGTAAAAATCGCAACTGGATTAGAACAAAAATCAGCAGCACCAGCAAAAGCTGGGGCAGTAAAATATATTCCGAAAGGTAATGCTGGTAAAGCATATCAGAGTGCAGTTCAATTCAGAGAAAAAGATAAAACAGATAAAGCACTGGAAGAATTAAAAGAAGCTGTAAAAGAGGACCCCGGATATGTTGCTCCTCACAAAATGCTGGCTGCAATTTATCAAGAGAAAAAAGATATGGAAAATGCAATGCTGGAATATGCTTCAATTCTTGCACTGGAACCGGATAATCCTATGAATCATATTTCATATGGAGATTTTTCACTTGAAAATGGTATGATTGATGATGCTTTAAAAGAATATGAATTGGCAATTTTGTCTGATACAACAGGAATGGAATATATTGGCAGAGGAGGAGAAGCTAAAGTCAGGAAAAGAAAAATAGCTTCAGGAGATGCTTATTATGGTCTTGGGATGATAGCAAAAAAACAAAATAAAAAAGATGAAGCACAGGAGCATTTTAAAAAAGCACTTGCTTATTTTGAAGGAAATACTTCAGAAGGTGATATGTACAGCCAATTTAGCAAGAAAAAAGAGATTCATCCTAATCAACCTAAAGCTCGGTATGAATTAGGATTAATATATCTGGAAAAGGGTGAAGAAGATAAAGCTATTGAAGAATTTAAACAGGGGATATCCGCATATCAGATTATAATAAAGAAATTATTAAAAGAAAGCTGGTACTAGTTTGGATAATATATAATTTATTATAATAATGAGTTATTAAGACTATTTTGGGGAGGATAAAAAGGGGAAATGTATAGAAGAAATATTAATTTTAAGAAAAAAATGATATGTAGTCTTTCTATACATATTGTTTTAATTCTGTTTTTATTTGTTAATATTGAAGCTAAAATAAAACTTATAAGTCCGGGAGAAAAAAGTCTGAGCAAGAATGATGTAATGGTTTTAATTGGAGAAATTATTGGGGCAGATTCAATTGATGTTTTAGTAAATTCTAAGGATAAACGTAAACTCAAAATAGATAAAAATACATTTTATGATAGAATAAATCTGATAAAGGGCGAAAATAATATAAAAGTTACAGCTTCGAGCCAGGGAAAACAAGTAGACAGCGTAGATATAAATATTTATTTTGCAGAAGATTTAAAATCCAGCAAAAATCCAAAAGATTTTAATCCCTTTTATATTCATACAATGTTAGTAGAAAATGGAGAATGTACGGAATGTCATGATTTAAAATTAAGTGTTGATAAATATGAATTGAAAAAAGGAGATAGAGGACTTTGTTTTAATTGTCATGATGAGAGATTGGATGTAAAGTATGTACATGGTCCTGTAGCTGGAGGAGCTTGTTTATCCTGCCATAATCCTCATGGTTCACCTTATGAATTTACAGTGAGAATGGAAGGAGACAAATTGTGTTATTTCTGTCATGAAGAGGATAGAATAAAAACTGATCATATTGCTAAATTAAAAGCAGAAGAAGCTAAAAAGACATGCACAGATTGTCATGATGTGCATGGGAATAATAATGAATACTTTATAAAAAAATAATTTAAAAGTAATACTGGAGCATAAAAGTAATGATAAAAAAATTAATTTTGTTGGTAGTTTTTTTTGTCATTTTTAGTTTGAATTTATTTGGAGCTGAAGAAAAAAATGTTCTTCCTAAATCTGGACTTACTTTTACAAACAAATCTAACACTCTTCCCTCAGTAGAATCAGGAGAAAAAATAAAAATTTATGAACCAAAGGGGGCAAGAATGCTTGTTCCCAGGGAATCAATAATAATTATAGGTGAAAGAAAAGATAATAATATTAAAGAATTAAAAGTTAAAGTAAATGGAAGAGAAAATAAAGAAGAATTAAAAGATATATTTCATTTAGTAATCAAACTTTTTCCCGGAAAAAATGAGATAAAAATAAGTAATTATTCGGATATAATTTTTGAAGCAGAAGTATACTATAAAAAAGAAAGAGATTTTTCTGAAGAAGCAAAACAATATCCGAAATATATATTTCATAATGAAAAGACTAAAGAATTTTGTGAAAAATGTCATATTATTGATGCAAATAAAGGTAAAAAAGATATTTGTTATATAGAATGTCATAAAAATATAATACGTCAGGATATAATAAAACCGCATGGTCCTGTTGGAGAAGGAGCCTGTCTGGCATGTCATGATCCTGATGGATTAGCTTCAGGATATGGACCATTAATTGAAGGCGGCAAGATATGTTATACATGCCATGAAAATGTTGTTGATGGCAAATATCCTCATGCAGCTGCAAAAATGGAAGATTGTATGGGATGTCATGATCCTCATGGAAGCCCAAATTCCTTTTTTATAAAAGAGCCTGAAAATAAAGTCTGTTTAAGATGCCATTTGAATATGTATGAGCGGTCAAATATTATATATGATTCAACTGGTAAAAAAATAATACGTACCGAAGTTTATAATGTTAAGTATCAACATCCTCCAGTAAAAGAAGGTTATTGTTTGAAATGCCATGATCCGCACGTTTCTGATCATGGAAGAGCTCATCTGAGGAAAAGGACTTCGGTTTTATGTAAAGACAGAGATTGCCATGCTGCAGTGATACAAAAATTTGATGGACATTTTCATGTTTATGATGTAAATCCTGCTTATGGAGCTCCTGTTAAATTACCTAAGGATCTTCGAAAAGATGAATACAATAATGTTGTATGTTACAGTTGTCATGACCCTCATGGAAGCAATAATAAAGGTTTTTTAAGAAAACCTTATGATCTAATGTGTCCTTGGTGTCATACTAATATTCCTAAAAGACTTGATAAATCTAAAACTGAGGAATAAAAAGAATGAAGAAATGAGAGCTTGACATTAATATTGTTGTGTGGTATAAATAACAAAAGATATTGCTTAATCACTAAAGACTAAGTATTTTGGTAGATTTTAAGTTTAAATTAATTAGTTTAAAGGGGGTAGAGGATATAATATGAAGGAAAGACTAGAAAAAGGAAGTAGAAAGAAACATCCTGCAGTTGCTGCAATGGCATCGGTAATTTTACCAGGAGCTGGGCAAGCTTATAATCGTGAAATGGTACGTGCACTGATTTTAATTGTTCTGGCGATAAGTTTAATTGCATGGTTCATAAAAATGCAAATCCATTATAGCAAATCATATGAAACTATGATGAAAATTGAAGGTGTAAGAGATATCGCAGTTGAATATGCCAGAGCACAAGCTCCTTACAGATTTATTCCGCTCGCATTATATCTCGGGTTGATAGTATTCAGTGCTTATGATGCATATATTTTTGCTGCATATATTTTAAGAACTGTAATGTATAAACCAAAAGAAGACGAAGAAGAAAAAGAAGAAAAAAAAGAAAAAACATAAGCTCGTGGTGTAGTTATTATATTGCGATTCAAGGGTTATAATCTGTTTTTCATTTCAAGAAATGCATTATATCCGATAAAGATCATGTTTGATTTCATTGTTCAAAAAATTAATTCAAAGTATAGGAATTTCAAAGTTCATAATTTAGCTCGATGAATCGAGCAACTACATTAAATTTTTTGTAGTTGCCTGATTTATCAGGCTTAATTCAAATTAACCACAGATAAAGATATTTAAAAAATGAAACCACAGAAATTTACTCTCTAGTTCGTGGTTAAGTTTTGACATTACCAAACTGTTTTCAGAGGAGATAAAATGGGAGAAAGCAGAATTGTATATTATAAGCTATTATCTTGTTTTATAATATTTTTAATATTTATTTTTCTAGCTCAAAATATACATGCTGTAAGTAAAGATACTGTTTTAGCTGCATCCCGGAAAGTTACTGTTGTTACACGAATAAAAGCTGAAGAACGCGGAGCCCCATCAAAATTTTATGACCCACGAGCATTTTATGTAGATAAAGAAAGTGATATTTTATATGTAATTGTCGGACCAAGTGGACCTATCTATAAATTTGATATAAAAAATGAATACAAATTCATTGAAGAAATTGGAAAAGATGTCAAATTTTCCTATTTATTGGATATAAACGTTAAAAAAAATGGTGATGTTTATGCAGTAGATGCAGATGAAAATAATATAGTTGTATTTAATTCTCAAGGTGAAATAAAACAGATAATTAAAGCAAAAGATAATCGAAAAGACAAAACAAGACAAAAGGGTGTTATGTTTATTGACTTTAATCAGAACGGAGATATATTTCTGACAGATATGGGAGGGCATGGGATTCAGGTTTTAGATGAGGACGGGAATTATTTATATGAAATTGTTAAAGCCAGAGAAGGAGAAGATGAGTTTGGATTCCCTGCTATTTCTCAATTGAGATTAAACAGCAAAGACGAAGTTTTTGTTCTTGATAAACTTATGGCAAAAATAGTTAAATTTAATACAAAAGGAAAGACATTAGCTCTTTTTGGGGGACGGGGAGATATTGCCGGTACTTTTGTTGATCCGGCAGGAATTACAATTGACAACAAAGACAGAGTATATATTGTAGAGCTTTTAACAGGTACTATTCAGGTGTTTGATAGAGACGGGAATTTTTTATATGTACTTGTGAATGAAGAAGGGAAAAGATTGATTTTAAGATCTCCATCATATTTAAATGTTGATATAACGGGGACAATTTATGTCCTTGAAAGAATGGATAATAGAATAACTGTTTTAAAATTTATAGATTAATAGGGGGAAAAATTCATGAAAAGAATTAAATCCAAATGGATAATAGTAAGTATTATAGGAATTCTATTTGCAGTTAGTTCATTAAAAGAGATAAGTGCTGCAGAAAAAGTAAAAATGACTGTCAGTTCACGTAAAGTAAAATTAGTTAAAAGGATTCACGGTAAAGATGTTGGTGGACCTCAGAATTTTAAAAATACTTTTGTTATAAATATTGACCGCGAAAGAAGTGTTTTATATGTTGGAGAGGCAGAAGGCCCAATATTTAGATTTGATATCCGTGATAATTTTAAATTTCTTGATGTATTAGCAGATGGAGTAAGAATTAAATATCTATTGGATATTAATCTTGACAGAAATGGCAATATATTTGTATTGGATGGCAGATTAAATTTAATATATGTTTTTGATAATCAGGGAACTTTAAAGCAGACTATAAAACCAAGGGATAGCCGTGCTCCAGGTACACAACTAGGAATAGTTTCTCTTGCTTTCAGCAGTAAAGGAGATATGTATGTAGGAGACAAAGGAGGAAATGGAATTCAGGTTCTTGACTGGGAAGGGAATTATCTTTATCAGATAAAAAAAGCGCATCTGGATCAATTAGATTTTGGTTTCCCAAGTATTTCCTCAATAAGAGTAAACAGCCAGGATGAAATTTATTTATTTGATAATCTTATTTCAAGAATTATTAAATTTAATTTAAAAGGTAAAACACTCGCAGTATTTGGCGGAAGAGGAGATGTTGCAGGTAAATTTATGGATGCAACAGATATGACAATAGATAATAAAGACAGAGTATATGTTATTGAATCTATGACAGGAACTGTTCAGGTTTTTGATAAAGATGGGAATTTTTTACATATTCTTGTTGATGAAAATGGAGAGCGTTTAATTCTGATTAATCCTTCGAGAATAGTACTTGATGAAACAGGTCGTTTGGTATTTGTTATGGAGAGATTTCAAGGACGAGTATCAATATTTCAATTTGTAGACTAGGATTAAATATTATTAAAAATAATATTTGTTTTTCAAATTAAAACGTGCTAATCTTTCTATAAAGATATGACGTAAATATTATATTAAAAAGAAATAAATTTTATTAATGAAAGGAGTGGATATTTAGTTTATTATATAAATTGTATAATGATATAAATGCCTTTTGTTTAATATTTAGGAGGAGAGATTATGAAAAATAAAACAGGAAAAATATTTATTATGTTCTGGACAATACTTTTTCTTATTTCTTTAGCTTATGTTTTTGTCCATGCAGCAGGTGTTGTTGATTCAGGGCACAATATTTTAAAACAGGATAATAAAGGTGACTTTATGCTTGAGGCTCTGGAAGGTAAAGCAGGAGTTTGTTCTTTCTGTCATTTACCTCATTCATCAACAGGTCATATGGACGTTGGTATAGCTTCAGGAGCTATTGATAGTACTAAATGGGGCGCTGTTGGTCATGTATGTAAAAAATGCCATGGAAAAGAAGTCCCTGTCGGAGAGGCGCCTACTTTATCACTGGGTATTTTTACTCCTCCTGGCGACTATACAAAGGTTCAACAGCAGCATCCACTGCTTTATAATACAACAGATCCTTTTGGTACAACAGGTACACGTCAATGGATGTCAGGATGGCCTGGTGCTGGCAGAGACCATAAAGGCTTTAACGAAATTCGTATGGCAATTGAATGTACTTCATGTCATAATGTTCATGCTGTTACGCCTGGAACAGATTTTGACATTAATAGGGCAACATATAATGGTACTGGAGCAAGCGGAGAATTTTTACGCATAAAACCATTTGACTCTACAAAACCATTGGGAGACACAACTGTTTATGACCCGATTACAGGTAAAGGTGCAAAACAGATATTCTGCGAATATTGTCATACCAGAAGATCTCAGATGGGGTGGGCTACATATAATTTTAATGTTTATGATGGTGACAGTACAGCTACTCATCCTGTAGGTGTTCCTCAGTATGGCGTACAAACTGATAATGATTCAACCATAAGACGTGTTTATGACAGAGGTCGCGGATGGGATTCAAGTATTGTTGTTGAACCAGGCTTTACAGTAGGGATAACACCACATACAGAAGATTCAACAGCAGCACATATGGGCGGTGGTGATCATAAAATGGGTTATGAAACAACAAATCCGGAACTCGGGATTGTAATATGTCAGACCTGTCATAAACCGCATTTTGGAAAAGATCCTGGGCAGTCTCATGATGGAGTTTACAGGTTGAGACTGGATGGTGAACAACCTGCAAGCCAGGATGTAGAAAATGTGTTATGGGAAGATGATAGTACGATTCCGGATCTATTAGTATTTGATAACAGAGGAAAGTTTGAAACATCAGCACCTTTAGGCGGAGCACAGAAAGGGTTTAATGTTCTTTGTGAAAAATGTCATTCTTATGCACCATTTTTAAGTGTTTCTGCTAAAGACCCAGTTACAGGAGATAGAGAATTTCATAAAGGACATCCATTAAGACATCATAAATATGAAAGCGGTAATTATAATCATGACAGCAATTGGGAAAGTGTAGCTATGTATTCAGGCGGTTCATGTTTTGACGATGATGATAAATATGAATCTCCGTCAATAACTATTCCTGCAAATTGGCCTACAGGCGGTGTAAAACCCGGAGATCATAAATTAGTTTGTTTAACATGTCATGATGTACATGGAGCAAGACCAAGAACATCTCTTTTAAGAAAGATCCCGATTTGTAAGGAATGTCATAAAGGACCTCTAAGAAAGTTAGGTATTACACATCCAGTTAACGTAAGCCTTAAAACTCCTGATAATGGATGTACATGGCCTGATCAGGCGGCACTTACTTTATTTACACCTCAAATGTTTGATACAACAGAAAATAAAGTAAAAGTAATCAGAGCAAGTGTTCCAGTGTATCCAATATTAGGATATAAAGTTACTGATTCATATGATGTATTGCGCGGTTATATGGTAAATAATCCGGATATTGTAAAAATTCAATGTGAAACCTGTCATAATTGGGCAGATGGTAATATACATTATGATGTTTCAAGGCGCAGAGATCCGCAAATGGAAGTTGATCCATCAAGCAGGACACGTTATTTAAAAAATGATGTGGATATCAAGGGTTCAGTTGTTCTACATAAAACAGATGAAGACCCAAATGCAAATTCAGAGCTATGTGTTTCATGTCATACTATGGATAATTTTAGATATCAGCCGGATCTCAGTAATGTATCCTATGGTTTTATGAATCATTCAACTTTGGGAGCAAAATTCATTGGAGCAAATCCTTCACCCTGGATAATGGAATACCCAAGTGCATATACAGGAACAAATTTAGTCCCAAAAGATGCAGAAGATGTAATGGAAACTACAAGATTAAGCAGATTAGGGACTCATGCAACTGGATTTAGAGTTGCAATTGAAGATGATGCAGAGGGTATTGGACATATGCCAAGAGCTGATTGGGTATATTATGCAAAATGGGGTGGAGATACAACATTTAGTGCACCGAATTTGGACCCATTATTTTCTGGTACAGGAAACGATCTTCCATGTAATCGCATGCTGTCAGGCAAGAGATCAAAATGGGGTGAATTGTTTGATACATTTACAGATAAAGAAGGTCGTAAACCGTATGCAGCGATTATATGTCAATCATGTCATACTCCGCATAATGCAGCAGCAGGATTAGTTGAATATAACACAGGTGCTGGCAGCAAAGAAGCAAGTCCGCATACTGCCTTACTTGTTGCTACTCAAGCAGAATCATTTATGTGCCGTGTATGTCATTTAAGAGGCGGTGGATTTGTACATCCGCTTAATAGACCTTCGTATCCTGGTCCTGATCCTATAGCTACTAAATATATAAGCGGCAGAGATGTACCTCTTGCCAGTTATATGGATAGTCTGGATTATTCAGGCGGTCAACGCTTAAAAGGTATGAGAAAAAGTGATGTACCGCATGTTCTGCTTCTTACATTAGATCAGGAAACAACAAGAGCAAAAGATGAAAATATTCCAAAATCACAGGCAATTTATCTCAGAGATACAACTAACAAAGTTGATACTACTCAAAATAGAGATCCTGGTGGATCAAAATGGGCTGTTACAATAAATAATGGGCCAAAACCACCAGCTAATTATCCTCGTAAAGGCGGAAGCTTAAGCAATTGGCCTGGCAGTAGTAACAGGAAAGCCGGCTGGCCGGGAACGGATGTAGGAATAGACACAACAGCTTCTGGTTCATGGTCAGACAGAAGTATGCTGGTATGTGATTCATGTCATGCACCGCATGCAGCAGGTACTCCTGGTGGTACATATTGTCTGGAAGCAAATGATTCTTCTGTTCCAGGGAAAAAAGTTGGTGAATTAATTGGAGATACAAATGATCCTGGAATGGGTGCAGCTCAGCCTAGTGATATGAATGATAATCCAACTTGTCTTTTATGTCATCCGCAATAATAATGTAATTTTATAAATAAAAAGGTCAGGGAAAATATCCCTGACCTTTTTATAAACTATGCTTATTTAAAAAATCAAAGAAAGGAGAAAAGTAGGAATGCTAAAAAGGGGTTTTAAAATTGCAGTTGTAATTATTATTACTTTCTTTATTGGAAGCTTATATAAATCTGTTTTTGCTGAAGAAGAATTTTTTATGCCAAATATGCATATGCAGTTAGGCTGTGAATCCTGTCATCAAACTCCGGCAACAGTTGGTGTTGATACGCGTGAGAGTGTAAAACTGACATCTCCAAATAACGATGTAATTCTTTTATGTGAATTGTGTCATCCTAATCAGGAAGCACATCCTAATGGTGTTTCCCCTAATATATCAAATATGAAAGTCCCGGATTATCTGCCTCTTGGCGTAAAAGGCGGTCCAAATGAAAATAAACTGATTTGTACTACATGTCATGATATTCATGCAGAATTCTCAAGCGGTAAACTTCTACGCGGTTTTCCGCAGAAAAAAGGTGAAAGAGGACGTTATGTTCAAAAAATAGATTTATGCAAGGATTGCCATGGAGCAGATTTATTAAAAAGGTCTCCTCATAAAGGAGATGACAAATCATGTTCTTTTTGTCATGGAGTTGATCCGAAAAAAGAAGAAAAAGCTTCAACAATTAAAATGGATATAATTTCTTTATGTAATTTCTGCCATGTTTCTGAAAGAATACCTCATTATTTAAAATTCAGGGATTTGTTTACTGATAAAGACATAAAAGAAGATTTAAAGAAAATGACATTACCTTTATCAAAAGATAAAAAACTGACCTGTGCAACGTGTCATAATCCTCATGGAAATGAAAATCCAAAAAGGCATTATTTAAGAGAAGAATTAATACTTATTGCCGGGAAATCAAATAAAATTAATCCTCACTGGACTGATATTTTTTGCCCTTCCTGTCATGAAGGAAATCAAGAAAAAGGGAAAGAGGCAATTTTTAAATTTAATAATAACACGGATAAAACATGTATGTGGTGTCATCAGGATGACGAAGGTGCATCTCTACATCCATACAGTATTCCTGCTAAAGATAGTAATTTTACAAAAATTCAAAGGGATAAAATGAAAATTGTAAATGATACAATTTCCTGTATTACATGTCATGCAAAAGACTGCGAAAAAAAAGCTATAGAAACAGGTAAAAATTTCTTACGCAGCGCACCATATGAATACAGAAATACTATATGTTTCAATTGTCATATTTTAGAAATATTTAAAAAGATTAATCCTCATCGGCAGAAAGATATGCAGGGGAAAGTTGATTATGAAGCATGTAAACACTGTCATGTAGGTATTCCAGATGAAGAAAAGAAAGAAAATCTTGGATTAAAAGGCAAAGAGCTTTTTTTATGTTTACGCTGTCATCCTGACAGACCTCATCCTGGAACAGATATAAAAACCGGTCAGGGGATAGAACATATGATAGTACCAAAAGAAGTTCCAAATAAAATGGTTATTCCAAAAGATATGCCTCTGGATAAAAAAGGAAGAATAATGTGCGGATCTTGTCATCCAAGTCATTTACCGGGAATTACAAGCAAAACACAAAAAGTCCGTATGCAAAATGAATGTACTGATTGTCATATAGGGATTTAATGATTGAAATAATTATTACAAAAAATTAAAGTGGTAAGATAGGGTCTTTAGCCTTATTTTACCACTTTTTGTTTAATTAGATAAGTAAAAGAAGGGTGGAATTTTAAGATGAAGCTAAGAAAAAAAATATTTTTGTTTTGCATGTTTATATTAATTATTGGGTGCAGTCATAAACAAAAAGGTGTTGATCCTAAAGTAATTGAAGAAAATATTAAAAAAGGTATGAAACTGCTGATTTTAAGAAATTATAATGCTTCAAAAAAAGAGTTTCAGCTAATCCTTAAAGAATCTCCGCGTAATATTGAAGCCCATTACTATTTAGCTATAAATAATATTTATTTAAAGAATATGGATGATGCATATGTGAATTTAAGAACAGTTTTAGAACTTAACCCGGAATATGATCTTGGTGAAGGAATAGAAATAACATTAATAAGATATATGTTTACAAGAGGTGAATATAATAAATTAGAAAAAGAAATCAACAAATTCTACAGATTATATCCTGCAAATTCTCTTAACGGTGGTTTTTTTCTGCGTGTTGCAGATGTTTACAGAGATAAAGGTGAATTTGATGAAGCATTAGAACAATATAAAAAAGTTGTTAATGATTTTCCTGATACTGCATATAAAAGGACAGCAGAAGAAATGATAAAGTTTATAGAAGATAACTCTGATTTTAACAGGGAACCATTAAAATTATTTGCTATTGCAAAAAGTAAGCATGTAATAGATGATACTTTAGAGCTTTTTCGCGAACTTGTTGCTAAATATCCAAAAGCTAGAATTATTCCTCTGGTTAAAATGGAAATTGCTTTATGTTATGATCACGGGCGGATGAATCTTTTTGAAAGCGCTATAGTATATTATCAGGAATTGATAGATGAATACCCTGGTACAGAGTTCGCTCTAATGGGGTTAAAGAATAAAAAAAGAATTGAGCAGATTTTTGGTCAGAAAGTTCTATCTCGTGCTCATAAAAAAGAATTTGAGAAAAATTTAAAGAAATCCAGCGGGCAAAAATAACTTGACAAGAAAACCCAAATGCAGTATATTATTGTAAATTTTTGATTTGTCTTTAGGAATATAGAGCCTCTGGGAGAAGGATATGAAAAAATATTTTTTTCTTGTCTTTGTTTTTATTTTCTTAGCATGCACTCCTTCCTTTTTATATATCAATGCGGAAATTATAAATTCCGGTCATAATATACTCAGACAGACAGCAGGAAAACTGCCTACATCACCTGGTATAGGTAAAGCTGGAGTATGTTCTTTCTGCCATATCCCTCATTCTGCAACTGGTGCTACAATGTGGATCGTACCTTCTGATGTATACAGACCAATTTCTGGAGAAGTAGGACGTATTTGCGGCAGTGCTTTGTGTCATGGTGCAATTGGTAATGCAGCACCAGATATGACAAAGAGTATTTACAGGCCGACAGGCTGGGAGCATGCTAATCATCCTTTATTAGATAATGATACAGATATTTACAGTGATGTACTTCTTGATAATGACGGACGTATGATAGGCAACGGCGGGACTAAACAATGGATGTCAAGATGGCCTGCCACTGAACGAAACCGTAGAGCTGCAAGTTATACAGATACATCATTATACACTTCTGCAATGGAATGTACTTCATGTCATAATGTACATTCTGTTACAAAGGATGTTATATTTAAACAGGAAATAGATGGCGGAGAACTTCTTGGTAAAGGCGCAAGCGGAGAATTTTTACGCGCAAGAGCTTTAGATACTACAGGTATACTTGGTGATACAACTGATTTTAATGAAATTGACGGGAGTGGTCGTAAACAAATATTTTGTGAATTCTGCCATGTTGGCCGTGCAACAAGCGGCTGGGGAGCATGGAACTCAACATTTGTTGATGGGGTGGCATTTTCTACTCATCCTGTAGGAAGAGGAGATACAGATAGAGATGGAAGACATGATGATAGATTAAACAGTACAAATATCAGAAAAATTTATGATGATGACAAAGGATGTGAATCAAGTATTATTATTCCAAAAGAAATGATAACAGGAGTGGAGGTTACAGCTGATAAAAAGGATCAGGGTGGACATCTGGGAGGACTTGCTGGTATAGGATATGAAACTGGTGCAGGCGCAGAAAAAATAGGATTGATAATTTGCCAGACCTGTCATAAGCCTCATAATGAGGCTAGGGCATTTGTTGGACAATTGCATAATGGTGAATATATTGATACAACTATGTTCGGTCCAAAAACCCCGGATTTGTTAGTTTTTAATAATTCTTCCAAATCAGGTTATAATATTTTATGTGAAAAATGCCATGCTTATCGTCCTTTTTTGCGTATTAACCCTGAATTTGATAGTTCAAGAGGAGATGAAGATTCTACAGGAGCAGGACATCCTCTCAGGCATCATAGGTTTATAAAAGGAGATGGGAACTATAAATATAATGAAAATGGCGATATTGACAGTACATGGAGCATAAAAAATGATTTATGTGATGAAGGACCTGCTATTGATATCCCATTATCATGGCCTACAGCAGGGACAAATCAAGTTGTATGTTTATCATGTCATGATGTGCATGGCGGAAGGCCTGGTACTAAATTATTAAGGAGAAGTACAAGAGGCAATGATCTGATTTGTGATGATTGTCATCAAAGGGCGTTGCTAAAGCTCGGATTAACGCATCCAATTAATGTTGGGCTTGTTAATACTGACGGAGAGTCCTGGCCGGATCAGGCTAATCTCTCTGTTTTTGGTCCGCCATCAGTTGATTATAATGGAGATATATTAGAAGGAACAAGGCTTAAATTATACAGTAAATTGTCATCAAAATATTCTGCAGATAAAAACTATTTTGATATAAAATATGATACTGCAAATGTAAAAATCGGATGTGATACATGTCATGACTGGTCTAATGGAATGATACATTATTATGCAGGAAGAAGACGTAATCCTGCGAGGGAAATATCAACAGAAGCTCAAAAACTTGGACATAAGCATAGCGGGAAAGAAGATCCGAATCATAATTCTGAGTTGTGTGTTTCATGTCATACTGCTCCTGATGTGCTAAATCCTCACCAGTCGCCAGTTGATCAATATTATAAAAGATATTCATCAACAGGTGTTAATTTTGATTATGGTTCAGATGCAACAAGAGGTTTGTTTGGCGGATTAAACCCTGATCTGGACAATGAGAGAATGGAAGGTGCAAATCCTTCTCCATGGATTAGAGAATACCCTGTTTCCATAAGTCCTTATGAATCAACCAGGTTATCTCGTTTAGGTACGCATCCATCAGGTTTACGTATTGAACATGATGCAGCAGGGAAAAAAGATCATTATAATTTTATATATTATACTACAACCGGATGGGGAGGAAGTGTTTGGGGAGATTCCTCCAGATGTAATAAAAAATCTATTTCTGTTCGCAAATCAAGATTGGTCTCTAAATGGGGACAAAAATTTGATATCCTGAAAACAATGGATGCTAGAAAAAAAGAAGAAAACTTAAAAGAAGCTATTATTATATGTCAATCATGTCATACTCCTCATTGGGCAAATGAAGGATTAGTTGAATATAATTCAGCTGCATTTTCTAAAGAACCAACACCAAATTCTGCTTTGCTGTATGCTACTCAGGCAGAGTCGTTTATGTGCCGTACATGTCATTTCCCTACAGGGACTCATCCTGTAAGCAAACCAAGCAAGATTGAATTGTATTCACGATGGGAAACACCTGATATTGCCGGTGATTATGATAGTATAAATTATGTTTCCAGAACAGAAACAACAATAGTTTTGACTCTTAATGAAGAGAGAGCTTTGCCTCGCAAAAATCAGGCTCCTGAGCTTTTAAGAGATTCAACAAGGAAAGATCCTTATGGTACAACCTGGGCAGTAATTAAAGAATATGGACCAATGGCACCTGCTAATTACCCAAAAAAAGGCGGTAGTTTTAATAATCAGGAAACAGATAAAAGAGGTTTGCCAGAATCATTGGTTGACTCAAGTAATATGATGGTTTGTGATAGTTGTCATGCTCCTCATGCTGCAAATACAGCTATGGGTACATTTATTCTAGAAGGTATATTTGATACAGTACCCGGGAGTAAAGATAGCGGAGCAGATTATAATGCTGAAGGTAAAAAATATAATGGTGCTGCAGAACCTACTATGAAAAGAGATGAACCTACCTGCTATTTATGTCATAATAAGTAAAGCTATTTTATTACACCTTTATTAATGTGCCCAATGTGTCTTTCTGCTTCAAGTCTCCATACAGTATTTTCTTTTTCTAATTCCAGAAATTTTTTCCAATTTTCTTTTGATTCTTTTATTTTTCCCATGCTCTCTTGTGTCAAAGCAAAACCATAGTATGCATTACTAAGATTTGGATCTAATTTTATTGCTGTTTCATGATAATTATAAGCAAGTAAATAATTACCTAATTCATAATACACAAATCCAATATTATTGTGTATTTCCGCATTCTCAGGATAAATATTTAAAGCCAGCAAATACTCATCTAAAGCTTTATAATATTTTTCATGCATCTCATATGTTATCCCAAGTTTTATATGTAAATTATGCATATCATATCCTATTTTTGATATAAAATTCATCAGTTCAAGAGCTTCTTTAGTTCTGCCTGTCATATATAAAAATTCCATTTCTGATAAAAGTTCTTCTGTTATAATATTTCTGCATTCAAAATCTGCTATATCTGGAAGTACATTAAAAACTTTATATAAATTATAATATATATAATAATTTATATCTGTAAGCTTATTTGTATATAATAATCCTTGTTTGAATAGGTTTTTTGCAATGTTTGGACGATATACAGGTATTTTATTCCATTCTATTTTATTTTTAATATATTTTTCATTCTCATCTTTTGTCGATGGATACAAGTTTCTTATAATTTGCAGTGCAGGGTTATAAAATATTACATCTTTTCTTCTATTTTCTACAAGCATAAGAAAGGAAAGAGATGAAGCTATGCTGTCTTTTTCAGCAAAAACAAGGCCATCTTTTCGTATAGTGTTTAAAATATTTAAACCGTAATTATAAGTAAAATTATTATAAGAACGATTTTGACTCTGGAAATTATAAAATATTTGAAAAGAGGAAACAGCTAATACAACAAAAATAATAATATATTTTTTATAGTTTACCTTATTATATTTTTCAATCCATGTTATACTTCCGCCGGCAAATAAAGAAAACAGAGCATATGAAGGTATATAAAATACTTCTATATCAAACAATTCACGCGGTTTAAGAGGTATGTTCAGCAATAGAATAACAAATACTCCGCTTAAAATAAAACTTAATAAAAGAGCTAATCTTTTATTGTTAATTATAAAAATAATACTTAATATTCCTATTATAACAATAACAGGACTAAATTGAGCGGATAAAGAAAGTATATAGTTCCATACCTGATTAAAGGAATTAATTATTGAAAAAGGATTTTTAAATATAGTTCCATATTCTCTTCTTGTAATGTGATTAATAAAATTGCTTAAATTTGACGGGTTACCCCAATTAAACAAAGGAATTTCAATACTGCGTATTAAAATGTAAATATACGGAGACAAACCAAGAAAAAAAGCAGGATAAATTGATAAATCTTTTATGCGGTTTTCTTTCCAGATTTTTAATATAAATAAAGGTGCCAATAAAATCATAGTATGGTGATTTGATATTGCCAATCCATATATATAATAGATCAATATGCTGTCAGGCATGTTAAGTTCAAGATAAAGGAGTATTGAAAAAAACAAAAAATTAAGTGTATATACTTCACCGATTGAACTCTGTGCCCAGAATGTAGGTGAAAAAGCAAGCAGTATTACTGATAAAACCGCAGATGTTTTAGAATTAAAATATTTCAAAACTGTAAAATAGAAAATAACCAGTCCAAAAACTGCTAAAATCATAGTCATTAAATTAACTCGAAAAGCTATATTACCTATAGGAAATACTATTGTAAATATTTTTCCTAAAAGAACATATAAAGGATATCCTGGAGGATGAACAATTCCCAGAGTATAAGCTCCAGTTATTAATTCTCCGGGATCACCGCTATATAGTGTAGATGGAAGAGTTTTTATATATAATAGAAATATAAAAAATGGCAAAATATAAATAAGATTATCCTCAAGCTTTTTATTCATTTTAAATCCTTTTTTAATTCATTAATACGTTTTTGTGCTATGTCTATCCATTCTTTTTCCTCTGAAAAATGTTTATTTGCTTTATAGAGATATAATTCCCATTTTTTTACAGCAATGTTTTTATCTATACTTTCATATGCACGAGCCAGATTAAAGTAGGTTATAGGACTTATTGTGTCATATAACAATGCAGTTTCAAACTGCTGAATTGCTTTATTATGTTCTTTTTTTGATAAATAAAGAGCCCCAAGATTATTTCTAGCTAAAATATATGCAGGATTTTTATTAATACATAATTTATAATTTTTTTCTGCTTGAATTAAATCCCCCATCTCGTAATAAACAATACCAATATTATAATATATCTCAGGCTTTGTTGAATCCAGAGTATTAGCCTTTTTAAAATAATCTAAAGCTTTATTAAAGTCTCTTTTATCTTGATATATTATACCTATATTATAATATGGTTCTGTAATATCCGGATTAATTTCTATAGCTTTTTGAAAATATTGTTCTGCCTGTTTATAATTTTTTTCTATATTATAAATTATACCTAAATTGTTATATACAATAAAGTCAAGAGGGATGAACTCCAGTACTTTATTATATGCTTTAATAGCTTTTTCATTCTCTTCTAATAGAGAGAATATTTCTCCAAGAAGAAACTGCTGCGAGGGAATATCATAAGCAAGGACGCTTACTTTGTCAAGGAGAAATAAAGGGGATGAACTTCTATGATAAATAAGATCTTCTGCTCTTGCAATTATAATCATGGATATAATATCTCGCGTAAGAATATCCTCTATCCAGATATTATTCCTTTTACCGAATAAAAATATTTTTATATATTCAGGGATTTTATAATCAGTTATCTTTAAATTGTTAAGAGATATATTTTCTGGATGTCCTCTTAATGTAAAAAAATTCCAGATGGAATTATCTTTTTGAACCAGTGAATATAATAATCCATAGGGTATTTTTTGCTTCCCTGAATTATATCCGAAAAATAATAATTCAGGGGTTTTTGATATAAGATATTGTTCAATTTCCTTTCGGTTTTTTATGCCGAATAAAGATCTGTATCTGGAAAATATTTTTGGAAAAAAGTTTTCCTCACGATCAAATATGGCATTATTTCTGAATCTATTTTCAACCAGATTGAGATAACATATTGAGAAAGTCTGATGATTTGACTGTAAAAATAATGAAGAATTCTGCGTAACGCTTCTTAAAATATTTAAACCATAATCGTATAAATAATAATTATTGCGTTTATTTAATGATTTAAAATTTAAAAATATAAGAAAGATACAATACAATGACAGGATAGCTATTAATATGTATTGAATTTTAAAGAAATAGTTTTTTGTTATGCTATCCAGAGAATAAAAACTTATTAAGATAAATATTATATATGAAGGCATAAAAAAAATTGATACTTCAGATAAAATATAAGGTACCATAGTAAAATTAAGTACAATAATTGTCCCTGCACTAAATGAAAGAAATAAATATAATGAATATATCCCGAATATTTTATTAAGAGAGAATAGTTTATAAATACCATATAAAAACAAAGGTAAGAAAAATATAGATATCTGCTGGAATAAAATTTTATTGTAAAAAGTTATTTGAAATATAAAATTGCTTAAAATATTGGAGTCTTTCCATAATGTACCGAATTGACTTCTTAAAATATGTTTGGTAAATTTTAAGAAAGTGTGAGTTTCCCCCCAGTTCAATACAGGATTATAAAAACTTCTAATCGGCATATATAAATATAGGCTTAATCCAAGCAAGAGATTGATATAAATAATAATATCCTTATATTTTCTTTCTTCTACTAATTTCCATATAAATATTGGAATAAATACGAGTATGGTATGGTGATTACATAATCCCAGTCCCAGTAAAAAAGAAAAAATACGCAGGTTTGATTTTTTTATTAAAAGCCAGAAAAGACAGAGTACTATGAAAATATGCAAAGTATATACTTCAGCAACAATACTCTGGCTCCATAAAGTATAAGACATGCCTGTAAAAAAAGCAGCAATTCCTGCTAAAGTTAATGAAGAAAAAAGAGTTTGACATATTTTAAAAAAAACAAAAAGAGAACATAAACTAAAAAATACACTCATTAAATTAAGTCTGAAAGAAATGCTTCCAAGAGGAATTAGTGAAAATATTCTGCCAATAAGTATAAATAGAGGATATCCAGGCGGATGTGCAATCCCAAGAGTATAAGCACCTGTAATTAATTCTCCTGAGTCTCCCGGTGTTATTGTTGGTGCCATAGTATTTATATATATATATCCAGTAGTTAAGAGTATAAATAATAGTATTATTAATTTTTTCATAAAGATATGAAACTCCGATAAGTGAAATAAATCATATTATACAATATAATAACCTTGAATATAATGAAAAACAATTAATACAATTAATAAATAACTTGACTATTATTTTGTTTTTATGATATTATAGAACAAGTAAAGTAGTTCATCAGGAGATAAAAAAGAAATAATGAACACATACCAAAGTTTAACAAAAAAATTTTTTATATTTGTTTTTTTGCTTATTTTTTATTTTGCACCGCAATCCGCAAATTCTACTGAGTTCCCTGTCCGAAAAGCAAAAAAAGTGCTTGTTATTTCCAATAAAGATAATCCATTTAAAGGTGCGTACGATATAGCTATAGATCAAAATACAGATACAATATATGTACGTGCTAAAAATAAGATTCAAGCATATGATACAACAGGCAGTTTTTTATTTGAATTCGGAGATGCAAACACTCCTGATTATATTCTGAGTAATATTCTGGGATTATGGGTAGATCCTGCAGGAAAAATTTATGTTGTGTCGCGTGGAAATGATAATGTCGCAGTTTTTAATCCGCAGGGAGATTTTCTTTTTAAATTTAAAACAGAGCATAGTCCATGGGATGTTATAACAAATTCTTATGGAGATATAATAGTAAGTATAAATAATTTCGGCAGCAGTCATATACAGATATTTGACAATGAAGGTAAATATAAATATTCTATAAAAAAAATAGTAGTTAATGCTAATCAAAAATTTGATTTTGGAAATCCTTTGTACCTTGGTGCAACAAGTGATGACCGTATTTTTGTTACAGATGATTTTCATGTAAAAGTTTTAGTTTTTGATATAAAAGGAAAGCTTGTGAACAATTTTGGAGGAAGAGGAGATGTTACAGGGAAGTTTTTTTCGGTAACAGGTTTATGTGTAGATAGTAAAAATAGGGTGTATGTTGTTGATAGGACTAATGGATTTGTTCAAATTTTTACACGTGATGGTGAATTTCTCGCTGCAGTTTCTAATGAAAACAGCGGACCTCCGGGTCTTGTATTTCCAAGCGGTATAGCATTTGATTCTAAACAGAGATTATATTGTCTTGAAGGAGATTTTGCAAGAATATCTGTTTTTGATTTTATGGATAGATAGATTATGTAAAGGTGATAGGAGAGATCCTTATGTTAAAAAAATATTCAACAAAAATAGGCTCTTTAGTTATAGTACTTTGTAGTTTCATTATTTATGGCTGCTACTATTATATAGTAGAAGCTTCAATTTTAAAATCCGGACATGATTTATTAAGCAAGCAAATTCAACCTATGGATTATGAAGGGGCATGCTCTTATTGCCATGTCCCTCATTCAGCAATAGGAAAAAGATTATGGAGAGATACTGTTGATACAACATATGAAAAAAAGAGAGCTTTAGGTGAAGTTGGCGTGTTATGTTATACCTGTCATTGGCCTGAAAGAAAAGCTAATGCGCCAAGTGTTGAAAGTACTATTTTCATGGCATACGACTCTGCTCAAACACATCCATTGGTAGATAATGATTCTGCACCTGATACAAGACAGAGATATTCCGGCTGGGCATATACAAATGATACAACTGACGACGATCCTGCCACTTATGAAACTACTTATTTGCAATGCACAAGCTGTCATGATGTACATGAACAAAATAACGGGATACAACCAATAAATCCATATACAAAAAAAGGTAATTTTTTGCGTGCGCCAATGTATAAAAAAACCAAACCTTTTAATCCCAAACCAAATCAAATAAATGAATTTGACAGTATATTTCAAAGTACTGCTACAACTGACGTTCCGGCTTTATTCTGCAGTTTTTGTCATTTAGAAAGAGCTTATGAATCTACAGGGAAAGGGACGCATCCAATAAATGTATATAATTCTACTTGTGTATATATTGACTTTAGTTATAGAGTTTCAGAAACTACCGCTGTAATACCATGGTATGATACATTTGAGGTAGGTGGACATCTTTCTTATTTTGAAACAGGAACTGTAATATGCAATACATGTCATAAAGCACATGGTGCTGCACCGGGCGGGACTTTGCTGGTTAAGGACAACAGGCTCCAGAGAGGAGAAAGATACAGCAGTAATGCTTTATGTGAAGCATGTCATGAAAAAGCACCTTCTTTACATGATACGACCAGATATCCATATAATAAATATAAATCTCATCCTGTTGATAGTTCTGAAACATGGGATTTTAAAAGCGCAAGAGGGAATAGAGACTTATATATAAATATACCAAAAGGCTGGCCTACAATTGATCCTGTAAATGGAAGAGGGATAGCATGTCTGAGTTGCCATAAAGTACATCGGGCTCAGTTAGAGACAAGAATGCTTCGCGGCGGTAAAGAAAAAGGAGATAAAAGAATATGCGATGATTGTCACTGCCCTGATCCAAAAAAACCATCAGATACAGATGATTGGGGTAAAGGAGAAGATTCAACAAATCCGCTTCTGTCTAAAGAATCATGGCCTGATGCACCGGAAAATGCAATTTTCTATGGTCCAGAATCTCATCCTGTGCATGTACAGTTAAATGTTACTGATGATATGGCAAGAACATGGCCTAATAATGACTGGTTAAGATTATTTGATACAGGCGGGAGAGTTTTTAATGCAGAATATGAGTCAACAAGAAAAAAAGGGTATTTATCTTGTGAAACCTGCCATAATGTTCACAGAGCATATTCTAATACAGCATTGATAGAATATCCAGGTGATGATTATTCTGAAATCTGTGTTGGATGTCATACTGATTATAAAAGATTAACAGCAGGGAGATCATGGGTAGGAGCAAGATATTCAACAGCAAAATATATAGATCCTGATAGGCCAAGTGCAAGATATTTCTATTTTACAAGAGATACTGATACTACTGGCGGATATTTTAGTATGTTATCTTATAAAGAAGATTCTTCTGTTTTTGGGGCTAATCCGTCAAGTTACATACTTGAGTATAATTCTTCAATAATTATTAATGCTATTGCTGCTGATGACGATGCTGCCAATCTGGCAGGAAGATATGTTGAAAAAGATGTAATTGACAGACTTGGAACACATCCTTCAGGTGTTAGAATTGATTATCCTATATCTGGAGATTCCACAACGCTTCTTAGACCTGCAGAATGTATTAGTATCGGTTCTGACCCAAATCCAAAGCCAGGGTATGTTTTTTATGATACATGGAATCTTAGAAAAGAGTGGTCAAATAAATATCCTGATGCTGAATGGTTAAAAAATTATGGTTTTTCCAATCAGCAATCCCGATGGGGCATTAGCAGTCTGGAGATAGATTCAGACACTACAAGACAAAGATTTATTATATGTCAGTCCTGTCATACACCCCATGGAGCGGCAAAAGGACTTGTAGAATATAATAGGGGAGCTAAAGGCAGAGGTTGTATACAAACTTATGATACAGATGCAACTCCTAACAGTGCACTTCTTCTGGGAAATAATATAGATTCAAATTTATGTACAGCATGTCATAGAAATCTTGGTAGTAAATCCCCGGCAGATCAGATTGTTAATCACGTTTTGTCAGTCAGACTATGCGATTCCAGCTCCTATTTGTGGAATGCAACAAAACATAGACTCCTTGATCTTTTTGGATTGGGTGAAAATATTATGGATCGCTCTCTACCTGCTAATTATCCTAAACCAGCAGTGGGGAAGATACAGTGGGATGAGACTACGATTATAAAGGGAACTGCAGGAGCAACGCATGATGATCCTGCTATAAAACTTGTTTGTGATAGTTGTCATGCTCCGCATGCTGCTGAAACTTCTTCAGGAAGTCTAATGTTAGATAGCCGTAAACCAGTTGATACTACAAATATTATGATTTTAGCGCCTGAACAAAAAGGATCATTTTTATACGATTCAGGAGGTATGGTAAATGCAGATGAGAACACCAGACGCGGTGGTAAACGTGTTAATAGGTTAAGATATTATAAGAATGCACCTTTCTTCAATACATGTCATAATGATAAATAAAATTTCATCAAACTCGAGCTGTATTCTTTGAACATATTTTTTGTTGTTTTTTATTTCTCTCCAGAGCAAGATCAAACACTTCATCAATATTTTCAACAAAGAAATATTTTGCTTGATTGCGGATATTTTCAGGAATTTCTTCAATATCTTTCTTATTCCGTTCAGGAAGAATGATTTTTTTAATTCCAGCACGAATAGCAGCAAGAACCTTTTCTCTTATACCGCCAACTGGTAGAACTTTACCTCGTAAAGTAATTTCCCCTGTCATTGCAATATCTGATTTTATAGGATTATTTGTGAGTAATGACATAAGGGATGTAGCAATTGTAATTCCTGCAGAAGGTCCATCTTTTGGTATAGACCCGGCAGGAACATGAATATGTAAATCAATATTTTTAAAAAAATCTTCTTGAATATTATAATTTTTTGCTCGTGCCCTTATAAGGCTGAGAGCAGCTTGAGCGGATTCTTTCATTACATCACCTAATTGTCCTGTAAGAGTGAGTGTTTTATGCCCGCGCATTGAGGTTGATTCTATAAAAAGTATATCTCCGCCATAAGGTGTCCATGCCATACCTGTAGCAACACCCGGATCACTCGTACGTTCTGCAACTTCTGAATAGAATTTTGGGACACCAAGATATTTATGAACATCTTCTTTTGTAATTATATATTTATCCTGTTTTTTTGTTAAAAGGTCTTTAGTGACTTTCCTGCATACAGTTGCAATTTCTCTTTCCAGATTTCTTAATCCTGCTTCTTTTGTATAATGTTCTATGATTTCCTGAAGAGTTTCATCCTGTATTTCGATCTCTTTATCGGTTATCCCATGTTCTTTCATTTGTCGCGGGATTAGATGCCTTTTTGCAATTTGTATTTTTTCTTCAAGTATGTACCCTGGGAGACGCAAAACTTCCATTCTGTCCTGTAACGCAGAAGGAATAGTGTCCAGAACATTTGCAGTTGTAATAAACATAACGCGTGAAAGATCAAAAGGCAGGGACAGATAATGATCTGTAAAACTTGAATTCTGTTCAGGATCAAGAACTTCTAAAAGAGCAGAAGAGGGATCACCGCGAAAATCAGATCCGATTTTATCTATTTCGTCTATCATAAATATGGGATTATTAGATCCAGATTTTTGTATTCCCTGAATTATTTTCCCGGGTAATGCTCCAACATAGGTTCGTCTATGCCCTCTTATTTCTGCTTCATCTTTAACACCACCTAGAGATATTCTAACGAATTTTCTTCCTAATGCGCGAGCAATAGATTTTCCAAGTGAAGTTTTACCTACTCCAGGAGGTCCGGCAAAGCACAGAATAGGACCTTTCATGTCATTTTTTTTCTTACAGACTGATAAATATTCAAGAATACGCTCTTTTATTTTTTCGAGATTGTAGTGATCTTCATCAAGTACATTGGATGCAAGAGAAATATCAAGATTGTCCTGAGTCTGGATTGACCATGGCAAGCTGCATAACCAATCAAGATAAGTGCGCGAAACTGTATATTCAGCGGTTCCAAGAGGCATTTTCCCCAGACGATCAAGCTCTTTTCGAGCTTCTTTTTCTGCTTCTTTTGTCATTTTAGCTTCTGTAATTTTTTTGTCAATTTCTTTTATTTCAATTTTATGTTCGTCCTCTTCATCACCAAGTTCTTTTTGAATTGCTTTAATTTGTTCGCGAAGCAAAAAGTTTTTCTGGTTTTTGTCCATTTCGTGCTGAACCTGTTTTTGAATTTTAGTGCCAAGTTCAAGAACTTCCAGTTCTTTATTCAATAAAATCATTACTTTTTCCAGACGCTGTTTAATTGATAGTGTTTCAAGAATATCCTGCTTTTCTGAAACACTTAAATTTAAATTTGCTGCAGCTAAATCAGCTAATAGACCCGGACTGTTTAAGTTCATTACTACAATTTGCAGTTCATCAGGCAAATAAGGCTGCATACTTATTACTTTCTGAAACTGTGCTGATACACTGCGTGATAGAGCTTCTAATTCCATTCCTTTTTCAGCAATATCATCAAGCGGCTCAACTGATGCCATAAAATATGGGGATTCTTTAACATATTCATTAATTTTTATACGGCGTATTCCATGAACAATTATGCGAATTGTATTATCAGGAAGTCGGAGCATTCTGAATAATTTAGCTGCAACACCATATTGATAAAGGTCCTTGGTTTCTGGTTCATCTACATTAGAGTTGGTCTGTGCAACTATTCCGAATATTTTTTCTCTTACAACAATTTCATCTATTAATTTAGATGCTTTGCCTCCGCTGATAAGTATTGGTATACTTATATAAGGAAATAATACTGTTCCTTTAACAGATAAAACAGGTATTTGATTCGGGATTTTAGTTTTTTCGAGTTCATTTTTATCCCATGGATTAGTA
>JACRDZ010000027.1 GCA_016212735.1 Candidatus Firestoneibacteriota bacterium
CAATTCACTTAAGTCTCTTTCAGAAATTCTTATATTTAATCTTTTGTCTTTTTTTAAAGTATTTTTTGCATACGTTATAAGTTCTTCTTTCCTTTTTGCAAAGTTTTTTACCGGAACCCACTCGCCTTTTTCAAAACTGTTCAAGATTTCTTGTTCTTCTTTAGTTAGCTTAGCTGTTTTCATTTCTTTCTCCTAAATAAATTTCTGTTGCTTTTCTGCTGGGAATAATGGTCTTCAAAAATATCTCATTCCCATCCTCAACATAAGGGACAAGATATGCATAATTATTTATTCCAATTACCATTACTCGTTGCCCTGAATATCTTTTCTGATTTGGATGTAGATAATCATCTAATAAAAGACCTTTTTCAATATAATAAACAATATCCTCAAAACAAATATTTCTTGATTCTTTAAGTTTTAGACTTTTTTCTGTATTCCAATTTATATGTTTCATTAGTGAATAGGATAACACATTGTGCGCATTTTGGCAATTAAAAAATGAGTTAGACTTTAGAAAGACGCTAGAAATAGTAAGCTCAAAAATTTGGTTGGATTTCTTATTTATGCGATAAAATTTCACTTTTTGTCAATATTTCTTTTGTGAATTCTTTTTAATAGTTAGTTGCTAAGTTAATAACGATCCCTATTTTACTACTTAACTTCAGTTGATTGTTCGTCAGGTAGTTCAAAATCAGGATTATAGGGTTTCCCATTTTCATCTATTAGAACTTCTATATAGTGCATATTTGGTTTTCCAATAAATTCATCTAAAGCAGTGCTAGCCTTAAAGTAAGCTTCTTTAGGAGATGACGCTTCAACCTGAATCGGTTCTCCAGAATGATCATCTTCATAATCATGCCATAAAATTCTGTATTTCACGATATATACTCCATGAAAAATATTTATTAGCAATTATTTTGTATGTGTAAGAAGCACCAAGCTTCGCTTGGCGTTCCAACATATTATTGAGTAGTTTTCTGTACAATATCCAAAAATTTTAATTTTGTCAAGAAAAGAAAAAATATAACTTGGCATAAATACACGTATTTATTATACTTTTTAACTTGGATAACATACTTTTTGTCATGTTGAACAGTTTTGTGGATAATATACCATGCTCAATATACCGGATAACATTTTAGAGCCATATGAGGCTATACTCAAAAAAAGATAAGGGATGTCTCTGTTGGTCAGGATTATTTGAAATGGCTTCGTTACTTCTTAGATTTTTGCAGTAAATACATTAGAAATACTTCTAGGTCAGAACAGATACGCTTATCTGAAAGTGCCATGAATTGGCACTAAAATAAATAATAAAGAATTCCTATCAGAGACAGAAGATACCATGCAGTCTCTGTTGCAGGGTTCTTCCTTTATTGAAAAGTTAAAGGCAAAGAAACAGACTGCATCTCAATAAAAACAGGCTGCTTATGCTGTTTCTCTTTATTTTTGTCATATAATTTATATAAATAACAGGAGATATACAGGGTATAAGTTAGAGAGAATAGAGAAAATATTTAATATGTATTATTCTCCTATGGTATGCAGGAAAATCAAAAAAAATAATTTCTAGTTAAAATATGCCATAATTCCAAGTATTCCATGAATAATAGCTAAAATTATAGAGAATTTTGCCATACGGGGATGCCATGTAAAAGGCAAAAACTTAATTCCCTTTTTATTAGAAATAGCAATAGTCGCAGTGAATAAAAAGGAGGATAAAGTAAATATCCCCAAATACATTATTAGTGGTTTATTAAATATTTTATAGTATGTTATTTCTGTAAGCATAATTAATCCTTAAGCCCTTAAATTATCTCTTCCACATTCTCAATGAATGTTTTTAATCCTTCTTTGGCAAATTGAGTTTTTATATTTTTAAATTTTCCAAGAAAAATGTCTTTAGTTGAATCTGCAACAATTGCAAAAATAAGATCATTTTTGCCAGGCCAGACATTATTTCCTAAATGCGGACCAGATGTCGATCCGCATCCAAAAACGTTTTCTATTTTAGTATAGCTTTTAATATTGCATTCTGCAAGAAGCCCCATTATTTCATCATTTATTGCAGAATTATAAACAATTGTTATTTTTTTCATATATTTTTTTTCATCCTTTGTTCAAATATCGAATATAATACAGGTATAAATATAAGTATAATTATTGTTGAAACTAAAAGTCCTCCAATAACTGATACTCCCAATGGCCGCCAGACTTCTGAACCTTCTCCAGTATTAATAATAAGCGGAAGAAGACCAAACAATGTTGTTATTGTAGTCATAAGTATTGGACGAAGTCTTG
The DNA here is from genome assembly GCA_016212735.1 of Candidatus Firestoneibacteriota bacterium. Next base: position 2,305 of record JACRDZ010000027.1, read on the forward strand.
CTCGTCCGGCTTCTGATGCAGCATCAAATACACTAAAACCTCGTGCCCGCAGAATATTGGTGTAATCAATTAAAACAATTGCATTATTAACTGCTACTCCAACAAGCATAATCATTCCTATAAATGAAACAACTGATAAATGTTCACCAAACAAAAGCAAGAACCAGACTGTTCCCATTAAAGCAAATGGTACTGCAAAAAGAATAATGAATGGATCGCGGTATGATTCAAATTGCGATGCCATAACCATAAATACAAGTATAATACCAA
>JACRDZ010000220.1 GCA_016212735.1 Candidatus Firestoneibacteriota bacterium
ATGCAGATGGCATAAATGCTCTTTTTGGTGATGCAAAGATTTTTAAAAAATTGAAAACTCAAATTGTAATAACTCCCCATACAGGAGAATTTTCACGGTTAACTGGAAGAGAAATACAGTATATAGATAAAAATAGAATTGATGAAACAGAAAATTTTTTAAATAATTATGATAATATGGTTTTAGTACTTAAAGGAGCGAATACTCTTATTAGCAACAAAAATATTATTTATATGAATTTAACAGGTAATTCAGGTATGGCTACAGCAGGGAGCGGTGATGTATTAACAGGTATGATAGGGAGCTTCATCGGGCAGGGATTAAAACCTTTTGATGCTGCCAAACTGGGAGTATTCATTCATGGATTGGCTGGAGATATTGCTTCAGGTAAAAAAAGTGAGATGAGTATTATTGCAACGGATATTTTAAATAGTATTCCACAAGCTATATTGAAACTTCTAAATTATAATTCATCATCAAAAAATTATTCTCTGGGAAATCTGGTTTCGATCCCAGATTTTTTTCGAAAAATATAATTATTATCTAACATTTTTTAATAATAAAATCAACAATCTTAGGGCTTAAATAATAATAAAAGTTAATCATGTATCTTCCGTAAAAACCAGATATAAGTTCAGTATCGCGGAATCTTGTAAGGTTTTCTGTCTTTTTATTTAATAAAGAACCAATAAAACAATTTTTCTTTTTATCACTGCTTGTATTATTATTATTGCTGCTGGGAGGACTTTGTACTGTTACAATAGCAGTTCCTTCTGCGGTATTTCCGTCTATGTCTGTAACTTTAACGCGAGCAGTATAAGTTTTTGGATATTGATAAGTATAACTTTCAGAACTCTTTTTACCATTAATATCTGTAAGCCCATCCCCATCAAAATCCCATTTGTAACTGACTTCCGGATATGAAGAAACAGCAGTAAAGGTTACATATAAGGGAGATGTTCCTATGTTTGGATTGGCACTTAAGCTTACAGTAATATTTTGATTAGGAATGTTAACAGTTATACCATCAGAATAACCGATATTGCTCCATAATCCTGCACCGTTTTTTGCTTTAACATTAAAATAATAAGTGATTCCCATATTTAAATCCAATCCATCTTCTGTAACTGAAGTATTTGTTTTTGCTGATTTCCATGCTAGAATATCAATTGCTCCGCCAGATGTGCCGATTGAATATTGATATTCTGCTATACCTGATTCTGGATCAGATGAATACCATCCTGCGGTAAGTAATGTATTGCTTTTTGTGCTTTCCCCTGTATCTATAACTTCAGGAGTACTGGGAATTGTATCATCAGATATTATTAATGTACTATCTATTGGAATTTCTGTCATATAGATGTCAAAATTACCGTATCTGTCGTCCATCCAAACAATTCTATTACCAGAAATACTTGGATATATTTGTGAAGAAAAATCTGAAGTAATTTGTGTTTCTTTTTTTGTATCCAGATCATAAAGATAAATATCATTATTATTATTGCGATAATCCATCCATACAATTTTACTCCCAAATATGGAAGATGCAGATTGATCTTTTAAGTCATTGGTTATTTGAGTCTCTTTACTTTTACCTATATCATACATGTATATATCTGCATTATCATTACGAAAAAAATCTGTCCAGATAATATAATTTCTGAATATTCTAGGCTCTGCGCAATAAGTTTGATTATTAGTAATTTTAGTTTTATTTTTAGTCTCAATATCATAAAGATAAATATATGATATATATGATTCATCAGAAGTATACTGTTCTTCCCCCCATACTATTTTACTTCCATAAATATGAGGTTCAAATTCAATATTAGATGTTTCAGTGATATCTGTAAATTTATTTGTATTTAGATCATAAAGACGTATATCAAAATTTTTATTACGCTCATGCATCCATACAATACTATTTCCATAGATAAAAGGAAGATATTGATAATAAATATCATTTGTTAACCGTGATATTTTTTGTGTATGCAAATCATATAAATATACATCAAAATTATCATTAACATAGCTAATCCATACAATTTTGTCATTATATATAACAGGATATTTTTGATAATTATTGTCTGTATTGATTTGTATATTTTTATCAGTTTCTAAATCATATAATGCTATGTTGGAATTATCATTAAGTCCGTCTTCCCATACAATTTTATTATCAAATATATAAGGATCCCAATTTTCGAATTTATTGGAATGAATTTTTTTAATTCCCAATCCTATTTTGAAACTTAATTTTTGAGTATAACTGTTATCTGTTTGAATCAGCAGATTAAATTCCACTTTTGTATCAGAAGAAATCCGTGTTTTAGCTATCTGGAATATAAAAGGGATTGTACTATTATCTTTACTTTCATTACTGTTTATTGCACCAAAATCGCATGAAGAAACAATAATTGAACTTATATTCGGATTTGCTGAACTTAATGCAGCAGAAACGGCTGAAGCATCCATCCAAACATTTTTCAATTTAATTATTAGTTTTACTTTTTCTCCGGCTTCAAGAAGCTGATCTCCGTCTCCTTCAATTTCTTCTATGTCAACTATTTCCTGAATCTTGAAAAACGGTTTACTTTTTTCAGTAAGAGCTTTGTAAGCATTAATTCTGCCTGCTCCCATTTGACCATAATAATCTTCTGATAAAGCATCACATGTGGCAATCATTCTGCCCTTTATTTCCGTATTGGTAATATCTGGATATGCTTTTATTATTAATGCTGCTAAACCTGCAGCATGAGGTGTTGCCATGGAAGTCCCTCTTGCACGGTAATATACATTATCAACAATGTTTGTTCCATCTCCATACAAATCCGTTTGATTGGATTTTAAAGATAAAATATTCTCATATGTCCTTTTAATAGAATCATCTTCACTATCTCCACCCGGAGCAGAAACATCAACATTAAATCCCCAGTTTGAATAATCTGATTTTTTATCATCATGATCTACAGATGCAATTGCCATTACATTGATATTATTCGCAGGAGAGAAATGAGATACATTCATATTTTCATTTCCCGCTGCAGCAATAATAATACATCCTTCATATACAGCATAATTAATTGCATCTTCCAGAGTTGACGGAGAACCAAATCCGCCCCATGAACAATTTATTACATCAGCACCATTACGAGCAGCATATTTTATCCCTGATGATAATGTTGATATTGTTCCAGCACCAAAATCATCATCCAATGCTTTTACTGCCATTACTTTTGCAAGCGGTGCGACACCGATTATTCCTAAATTATTATTACCGACTGCGGCAATTGTACCTGCAACGTGAGTCCCATGTCCCAGTCCATCCATAGGATCATTATCCGGTTTGGAAGAATCCATATTTTTTCCAGCAAAATCCCAGCCCTTTACATCATCTATATAACCGTTATTATCATCATCTTTTGAATTATTAGGTACTTCAGACTTATTTATCCAGATATTGCTTTTTATATCATTATGGTTATAGTCAATTCCTGTATCTACAACTGCTACAATAATATCGTCTCCAAGAGAAGTATCCCATGCATGTTCTGCATCAATTTTTTTTAATCCCCATAAATCGTCATAATCCTGTCCCCAGCTTCCCTTTTTCATATAGTATGTATCATTAGGAATCATATTAACTTTAAAAATATAATTTGGTTCAGCATAAACAACATCTGGATTTGCTTTATATTCTTTTGCCATGAGCAGTATATCCGTGTCTTTTGAAGTGTTTAGAATATAAGTATTATTTAAATCAGGTGTTTTAATATTTTTTGGAGCTCGTTTCCTTCTTTCATCAAGATGGCTGATTAATTTTTCCTGAGCTTTTATCCCTTGTTCAAGTATTTCTCGTTCTGCTTTATCTTCTTTTTTTAGTCCTCTTAACTTATTTTTTAAATTTTTAAGTGTAAAAAGAGGAGTATCCGAATCTTTAAAAACTTTTTCTATAGAAGTTATATTATATTTTATATTTAAATCTTGAATCCTTTCTAATGCTTTTCTATGAATCGTACTGTTATTTAAAGTGTCATTCAAACTCTCTTCTTGTATTTCAACTTCTCTAAGTTTTACAATGAGTTGCCCTGGAATATAGTTTTTGTTTTCAGATTTTCTAAAATTGGATGGTTTTCTTAAAAATTCAGATTTTTTATTTTTTTGAGATTTGATTTTTTGTTCTTTTTTAATTTTAGTATTATATTCTACTGCATAAATACAATTTACCCCAAGTAATACAAAACTGAATACAATTAATAAAAACATATTCAAATTTTTCTTATAATTATACATATTTCCTCCTGATATATTTACACATTAAAAACCACATACTTTTACTACATTATAATATAATAATGCAAAAAATAAAGCAAAAAATCAAATATTCAGAAATTTCCCAAAATCGAAAAAATGAACCACAGAGTGCACTGAGATATATTTATAATTTTAAAACTCTGTGTCCTCAAATTAATTTTTACTTATAAAAGCTTTGTGTTTTATGATCTTTCTTACTTTTTTTTGAGAACACTGAGTAATAAATAAAAATAAAATAAAAAATACTCTCTAGTTCTCTGTGGTTAATTTCTTTCTTGGGAAATTTCTGAAGCTATGATAATAGGGCTCGATACCTTTAATAAACTGATAACTCTGGGATATATCGAACGTTTTGGCAAAGGAAAAGCAACTTATTATAAGTTAAAGAAAAAAAGAAATTAAGGCATCAATATCGTATACACAGTAAAAATAATAACACAATAGTGTTGTTTCATTCATTATCCAACAAGTAATCGTTATTTATAACCTTTATACTTAATCTCCCATCTAAAATATCGCTATGTTTTTCAGTAACAGGCCGAATTACAATACCTTCTCGCGGAGTATTGGTACCCGGATAATTTCCCTTTGCCAATTCAAGTAATTGTTCAATAGTATGAAAAAATATAAAATTGTCGTTTATTATAGGAACGGTTTTTAACCCTAATTTTTTACATGTGTTTATAAAATCATTGTAATCCAAATATCTTTTATTATTGATGTCATAGATATTGAAGAAAAAGACATCAACTTCTTTTAAACGCATAGGATTTTTCTGAATGCCTGGACCGGCAAGTTCACCTTGAAGGCAGAAATTTCCTGAAGATTTTAATTTATTTTCAAGATCATATTTTTTAAATATTTTCCAATATAGATTTTCTTCATTTTCAATGAAAGATAAATTTCGTGAACATATATCAAATTCTCCATCGCAATGAATAAATGAAACGCTTGTACCGTCAATTTTGGTTGATATATAACATTGTAAATTGTTAAACTCTGCAGTTACCATTGGAAATGACTGAACTCTTAGCTCGTCCGTTTTGGGGCACAAAAATGCAGGATAATTTCTTTTGATTTCACCTTTGAATGATATCGGAATTACTGTATCATATTTTTCAATTTTTAATAATGCTGTTACATCATCACCTTCGGCAAATTTATATTCCGGTTTTTCTCGAGTATCTGTTTCATATTTAAAACCGCTTAAAATTGATATAGGGAAACAAATACCCTGGCTAATCTGTTTTCTTAATCTTCTTGTTTTAATCCGAAATCCTTTGACAATACCATTGTCAATAAAACAATTGGTTCGAAGAAATTCAAATTCAGGCAGTTCCGGCAAGACGGAATCTATTTCGATATAAACAACTATATCCCCGGGCTTAAATTCACCCTTACGAGTCACAACCTTCCATCCTAATATCGCGGCAACTTCAATATTATCAGCATTTGGTATCGGTTGAATATCTATTATTTTTTGAATCGAAGCTAATTTTCTATCCATAGATGTATTTCATTATAAAATATTGTTGTAATTAATCAATATAATTTTCAGATTGTAATCAAAAATTTATCATAGACAATCGAAAAATCGAATATTATAATAATATACAATAATTTTTTAAAGGCATAAATTATGGTTAAATTTCTAAATGAAAAATATCTTGACTTTATTCTAATGTTATGTTATTCTTATAACAGAACAGAAAGAAAAAAAGGAGAAACCATATGAAAAAAACTTTTGGGGAATATCTAAGAGATCTGCGTATAGAGGTAGGTTATAGTCTCAGGGCTTTTGCTAAAGAAGTTGGTATGCAACCTTCAAATTTGAGTCTTATAGAAAATGATAAAGTAAATCCTCCCAGGGATAAAGAAATACTATTCAAATTAGCTGAAGCTCTTAAATTAGAAAAAGGATCTGAAAAATGGGGAAATTTTTTTGATTTATCTGTTAAGGATATTGATAAATTACCGGTAGATATTTCAAATGATGAAGAATTAAGAGATATGCTGCCTATTATGTTAAGAACAATAGCAAATGCAAAACTTTCAAAAGAAGAAATATTGAAGCTAATAAATAAAATAAAAGAAAATAAATGAAAGGTATAAATGAAATCCTTTTTAAAAAATTTGTCAGAACTTCAGCAAATTGGGGATGAAATTTTAGAAAAATGCAATACAAATAACCCCAATTATGAAGTTGATATTGATATGATAGTTGAAAAATATTATGAAATCAAAATTGAAAGTGCACCACTAAAGTGGGAGCATGGCATTGAAGGATATCCTTGTTTAAGTGGACGTAAGATATTTATAGATTCAAATTTAATGAATGATGATAAACAGGAACGCAGATATAGATTTACATTAACAGAAGAATTTGCTCATATAATTTTACATAAAGATTTATGGAAAGATATTAACGCTCCTGATGAATGGATTAAAAAATTTCAAGAATTACCCGATGATATTTACAAGAAATTAGATAATAATGCAAAAGAGTTAGCAGGGATTATTTTATTGCCTCGTTATGAGTTTATAAATCGGGCGATAGAGATAAGAAATTGTATTTGTAATACTTATAAGTACAATTTACAAAAACTGACCGAATTACAAAAAGACGAAATAAAAGATAAAATAATTAAAATTTTAATGGATGATTTTAATGTAAACAGCGAACCGTGTGAAATAAGGATGGAGAGATTAGAAAGATATATGAAACAGTCATTGTTTGAAATGATATTAAAATCACAATATTTAAAAAAAGAAAAAATATAAAAAAGAACATGAACGAGAAAGACTTCTTGAAATGAAGATTGTTAAGGGGAACAAATATGTCAAACAATATCCAATGTCCATTATGTGACGAAAAAGAAAAAATTAAACAGGAACTTATAAATGGTTCTGATTATATGTTTGAATGCTCTAGATGTGGGAAGTATATATTAACAAAACCAGCATTCCGTTTTAGGGATAATCCTATCCATGCCAATGATAGATATTTAATTTCCGGATATATACGAGAAATAAATGAGATTAATAAAAAAGATACTCCGAATGAGAAAATTCCTGTATTAAATACAGACAATTTAAATAATATTGTTGCCCAAGCTCCAAAAGATCCTTTAAGTAAAATTGACCATTTATTACCACTACAGCGCTAACCCTCTTCTACTGCGGTCGGCTGCAAAGG
>JACRDZ010000028.1 GCA_016212735.1 Candidatus Firestoneibacteriota bacterium
AATTATTTATAAACTTGCAATTTTCAATAGATATAGTGGAGCTATGAATATGGACTCCCATATAAGCTCCTCTTATCTCACAATATTTAAGACTGCCATGTTCACTGCCAATGAAATTTATACTTCCCCACTGTCCTTCCTTAACTTTATCTTTATCTGTTTTTGAAGTAAAAATTATCGGCTTTTCTGAAGTGCCTTCTGCTTCAATTGCTCCATTAATAATAAGTTCAGCCTGCGGTGAATACGGACCTTCTTTAATCATTTCATCAATTGATACGTTCTGTTTGAGAATATCAAAAATAATTATACTACCGGGTTTTATAATTAATTTTACGCCTTTATCAACAAAAACATCTCCCTTAATATGTATAGTCCCTTCCCACACAGTATTATTTTTAATTACTGTATTTTGTTCAAGAACTATGTTTGGTTTACAGCCTGAGAAAAATAAAATTGATATAGATATATAAAAAAAAACAATATATTTCACCCGAAAATCTCCTGATCTTAGTCAAATAATGAATTATTTAATAGCAGCACTTGTTTCCATCTCTAAAAATTCTCCGAATATCCAACCGTGTGTACCGTCAGGTAAAACAATTTTATACCAGTAATTTTTACTGCCTTCTACTTCTAATTCTTTAGCTGTTTTACTCAATACTTTAAATTCATCATCTTTGAATACTTTCCCAACAATCTCTCCGCCTAATCCAAAATCTTTTCTTACATGAACATTATTAGAAGTTACTTTTGCTTTCAGATTTTCCACAGGTTCTTCTGCAATAAAAAAATATCCGTAAAGCCAGCCTTTTTCCCCCTTATAATCAATTTTATACCAATAGTCCTCCATTTCCTGAATTTTTTCTTTTTCTTTTGATCTTTCATATATTGTTATTTTTTCACCCTTAAAAACATTCCCTATCACTTTGCTTGAAATTGTTTTATCCTGCCTTACTCTAATGCCGTTTTCTGTAACCAGACCTATTAATGTTAATTCCTGAGGCTTAGTATTATTTTCGAGAGCTAATACTAATTGACACATTACTAAGGTAATAATGATTACTGCTGTAAAAAATATTTTTTTGATCATAAAAGACCTCCTATTATTATGGTAATCCTAATATTATTTTTTATAGAATTGCAGTATGACTAAAATGAACATTGTAAGGTAGCTTAAACGATACATATAATTTATAGCAGAAGAAATATCATCAATATTGTATTCCATATGTATAGTTTTTTTTTCTTTTGATAAATTTAAACGTATATAAGAAAAAAAAGCAGCGATAGGTATGCCATCATTAATGTATGAGTATATTCTTTTATTCCGGAGCATATCTATAAATACATATTTAATATTATACCAGCCGCTTATTAAAGGCAAGAAAAGATATAATAATCTCGAAGGCAAATAATTAAAAAAGTCCATTACCAGACCAGGGAAGAATCTAATGTTTTTATCAAATTGGGGATTTCTGCTTGCTGTATGGTAAATAATATATGAACATCTGCATAACAGTGCTAATATTCCTCCTCCAAAAAATGCATAAATAATAGGTGAGAAGAAATCATGCAGAGTATTTTGCGCTGTAGCAATTATTGTTGTTTTTGCTAATTCATGTTCATCAATATTTTCAACAGGCTCTTCAGTAATAAGAGATAATTTATCTCTGGCAAGGGCAAAATTATTTTCGTATAGCTTATCATATACAGAAAGTGTCCCTTTTTCAGGTAATCTGATTGACAACGCGTTAAAGATTAAATAAATTTCACCAATAAATTCCATTGTACTGCTTATTCGCCGTAAAAGCAGGATAAAAAGCAGTGAGGATGAAAATGTTATGATATTTATTCCTGATAAAAGCAGCAAGCTGGATACATATGTGTTTTTAACTTTTTTTAACATATTTCCAAGTTTTAATGTGGCGATTTCTATCCCATGAAGCGGTAATCTTAAAATTGCTATATCTGAAAAAAATATATCAAAAAAATATGCAAGTATTATAGACATTATTTGCTCCGATTATATTCACTCTCCGAATATCTTATAAATTTTCCCCATATTAATATTTTTTCGCACTATTTCTGCAAGCTGATTATACTTTTTTTCACGTTCGTGTTTATTAATAAATGTATGTTCTATTCGCGGCATTTTTTTCCGTGCACGGACAAAGTTAATGAACTCTCTTCTGAATTCATCATTATCAAAAAGACCATGAATATATGTTCCCCATACAGTAAAATTTTCATCACTAAGCCCATCATTTATATTTATTCCATCCTGTCTTGTAATTGAAAAAAGACTGTGTCTTTTAGAGAGAATTTTATTTTCACCTAAATGAATTTCATAACCTTCTATTTTTCCTTTATAAAATGGAATATGTACTGCATTACCGCTTACACGTGCTGTAGTTTTATCTTTTTGCAAAATTGTAATAAAAGGGAGCAATCCAAATCCGTTTATCTTTTTTTGTTTTGATTCTATTCCATAAGGATCTTGAATTTCTTTTCCAAGCATCTGGAATCCACCGCAAATACCAACAATCATTACACCATTATGATAAAACTCCAATATTTTTTCTTTATATCCGCGTAGAATCAAATGAGACATGTCATCAATAGTATTTTTTGTTCCGGGAATTATTAAAATATCAGGTTCTTCAAAATGACGTTTGCGCGTAACATAATGCAAAATTACATCTCTTTCTTTTTCCAGAGGTTCAAAATCAGTAAAATTAGATATATGAGGAAGATAAAGTACATCTATGCGCAGTTTACTTTCGTCATAATAAGGTTTTGTAGATAATTTTATCTCATTTATTGAATCTTCTTCATCCAGACCTATATCATGTATATATGGTATAACTCCAAATACAGGTTTGCCAGTTTTTCTTTCTAAAAATTTTATTCCTGATTTAACGAGCGATATATCTCCACGGAATTTATTAATTATAAATCCGGCAATTCTGTCCTTTTCTTTTTTGCTTAATAATTCCATGGTCCCGATAAAAGAAGCGAAAATTCCTCCCCGATCTATATCCCCCACAATAATTACAGGCGCATCTGCCATAACTGCTGTACGCATATTCACAAGATCATGTTTCTTCAAATTTATTTCGGCCGGACTTCCAGCTCCTTCAATTACAATGTAAGAATATTTACTGGCAAGGTATTTGTATGATTTTATTATTGGTTTCATCCCTAACTTTGATTTAAATTTCTGATATTCTTTCGCATTAAAATTACCAACAGCTTTTCCATGAACAATTAGTTGTACCATTGTATCGCTGGCGGGTTTTAAAAGAATAGGATTTATATCTTTTACAGGTTCGATGCAAGCTGCTTCAGCCTGGACTGCCTGTGCGCGTCCGATTTCATATCCATCCTGAGTAATATATGAATTCAGACTCATATTCTGTGATTTAAAAGGTGCAACATTTTTTCCATCCTGATATAATATTCTGCATAAAGCTGCGGTTAAAATGCTTTTCCCTACATCTGAACCAGTACCCTGAATCATGATTGCTTTTGCAGCCATTTTATTTACTCCTCGTATATAATATACTAATATACTATTGCAAAAAATAAAAGGACTATCAATTCAACTGTTTCATTAATTGCACCGAAAATATCTCTTCCTCTGCTATATTTTTTTTTGATAGTATAAAATATAAAAGTATAAGTAAAAACGAGCATTATACTAATTAATACAAAACCTTTCAACCCTGCAACAAAAATTGTAATAATAACAGGAATTATACCAGCAATAAATGCTTCTTTTTTTTCAACAAGATCTACGAATTTAATTTTTGTACCGCTTGTATTATTATGATTTTCAGAAATAAGAATTCCAAAAACCATTGCCCAGCGGCTTAGCATTGGAAAAATAATCAGAGCTGAATTTTTAAAATTTTCATTAATATTTGAAAAAATTATAAATTTTAGCATTATTAATGAACTTAATATTATTACACCAAACGCAGTTATATGATGCCCTCTCAAAGTTCTAGCAACGTCATGTTCCTTTTTGCTGTCAATCATATCTTCTGTAATATCCACAAATCCGCTGAGATGAATCCCTCCTGTTAAAGTAATCATAATACTTAATATAATCATATCTTTAATAAAAAAGTTTAATTTATTCCTGAGAAAAATATTAATAATCACGCAGATTGTACCTAAAAGATATCCTACAAATGGAAAATATATGACACTATGTGCTATATCTTTAAAATCATAACTTTTTTTTATTTTAATAGGAATAATAATAGTAAGAAATTGTATTGCAATAATAATTCTAGTTAGAATTACTCCTATACGTTTATCTATACGTTCCATTTTTCCCTTATAAATTTGCAGTTATATCAACTTTCATTTTCAATTAGCTGATACCTGAACGCTTACTTTTTTAAATTAAGCTCGATAAATCGAGCAACTACAATACAATATGTTGTAGTTGCTCGATTCATCGAGCTAAATTATGAACTTTGAAATTTCTATACTTTAAATTATAAGCATCGCATCGCCAAAACTATAAAAGCGATATTTTTCACGTATAGCTTCTTTATAAGCTTCTATTATTAATTCACGTCCTGCAAAAGCTGATACAAGCATAAGTAATGTAGAACGCGGTAAATGAAAATTAGTAATTAAGCGATCAACGATTTTAAATTCATATCCGGGATATATAAAAAGATCCGTATAACCTTCAGCATCTTTTACCATTCCATAGTCCAGTACACATGTTTCCAATACTCTGGCAGATGTTGTCCCTACTGCAAAAATATTTTTATTATTCATCTTTGCAGTATTAATAATGTCCCGTGCATTTTTTTTCAAGCTGTAAAATTCACTGTACATTTTATGATTTTCTACTTTCTCTTCTTCTATTGGTGAAAAAGTTCCATATCCTACATGAAGTATGACAGTTGAAAGTTTAACACCTTTTTCCTGTATGCTTTTCAAAAGTTCTTGAGAAAAATGCATACCTGCTGTTGGAGCTGCGACAGAACCTTCATAACGGCTGTAAATTGTCTGATAACGTTCACGGTCAGAAGGCAGTTCTGTTTCTCTTTTGATATAAGGAGGCAGCGGTGTTTTTCCAAATTCTTCCAGAATTTTTTGAAATTTACCTTTACAAGTAAATTTAACCACATGCATACCTTTTGTAAGTTTGGCTATTATTGTTGCCTTAAGGATTTCGTTATCAAAATTTATTATTGTTCCAAGTTCAACTTTACGCGACGGTTTAACTAAAGTTATCCAAACATTTCTATCTATTTTTTTTAAAAGTAAAAATTCAATTCTTGCACCTGTATTCTCTTTTCCGCCTAAAAGACGTGCAGGGATTACTTTAGTATTATTAATAACCAATACATCCTCTGGATTTAAATAATCTATGAGATTTTTGAATATTTTATGCTCTATTGTTTTTTTATGGCGGTTTACAACCATAAGCTTTGATTCATCTCTAGTAGTACATGGTTCCTGTGCTATTAATTCTGTAGGTAGTTCATAATCAAAATCTTCTATATGCATATTTCTTTCCTAATCCTCCTGGTAATTAAACTCTAGTACTTTGCACTATTGCACTATAACGCTCTCGTATCAGAATTGCAATATTTTTTTAAAAGATATTTTAAAGCAAGTTCTTTATCATTAAAATCAATTATTTTATCTTTGAATATTTGTTTTGTTTCATGTCCTTTTCCTGCAATTAAAATAAAATCCTGGGGCGTTGCCATATCTAAAGCTTTTTCAATAGCCTTTTTTCTATCAGTTTCTTTTATGATACATTGTATTTTTTCTTTTGGAACACCAGAAATTATTTCATCTGCTATCATTTCCGGATTTTCAGAATGCGGGTCATCGGAAGTTATTATCATAATATCACTGAATAGAGAAACAATTTTTCCCATAATTGGTCTTTTGCTTTTATCTCTATCTCCAGTGGCTCCAAATACAACAATCAACCTTCCTCTAAAAAGAGAGCGAATAGTCTCAAGTACTTTTTGTAATCCGTCAGGAGTATGAGCATAATCAACAACTACAGAAAAAGTCTGCCCTCCTTCCACATATTCAAAACGTCCTTTTATAGGCTCTAATTCGTCAAGTCCTTCATTAATAGTATCGATATCCAAGCCCATAGCCAGCGCACCGCATACAGCAGCCATTATATTATGGACATTATAAAGTCCGATTAATTTTACATAACATTCAATAATTCCTTCCGGAGTTAAAATAGACATTGAAGTACCGTCTAATCTTGGAGCAACATTAAATGCCATAACATTGCTTCCTCTTGAAAAACCATATGTCATTATATTCTTTGCACCGGATTTAATAAATTTATCTGCCCAGGGATCATCAAGATTTACTATTCCTGTGCCGTTCGATTTTAAATATGATGTAAAAAGCTCAAGTTTTGTATTTCCATATTCTTCAATTGTTTTATGATAATCAAGATGATCATGGGTCAGATTCGTAAAAATAGCAGTATTAAATTTACTCCCCCATATTCTTTTTTGAGCAATAGCATGGGATGATATTTCTGCAACACAAATATCTACATTGTTTTCCACCATTTTACTGAGCAGAAGCTGGAATTCCTCAGCAACTGGAGTAGTATGAGTGGAATATGTTTTCTCTTCGCCTATTTTATAGTAAATAGTTCCGATAATTCCAGTTTTTTTGTTTGCAGCACGGAAAATTGATTCCAGAATATAAGAAGTTGTCGTTTTCCCATTAGTACCTGTAATAGCAATAAGATTAATTTTTTCAGAAGGAGAACCATAAAATCGGCTCGCAATCTCTCCAAGAGCTTTTCGTACATCAGGGACAATAATCTGGCATACAGAATCATCATTATTATCTGTATATTCTTTTTCTGTTACTACAGCATGTGCGCCTCTTTCAATAGCTTCTTTAATATATTTGTTCCCGTCAGTATTCTGCCCCTCTATGGCTGCAAAAAGTCCCCCAGAACTGATTTTTCTAGAATTTTGTGTTATAGACATTATCTCAATTTCAGAATTTCCTTTAACAATTTTTTTATCCAGAAAAGATAATATATCCTTAAGTTTCATAAAACACCTTTCGTTTTGATGAATTCAACTTCATCTTCCTTCGTTTTTATTTTTCCATCCAATCTTGCATATAATACTTCCTTTAAAATATTTTTGAATTTTTCCCCAGGTTTTATTCCCATTGCAATAAGATCATCACCAGAAATATATGTTTTCTCTTCAAGATAATGAGTAAGAAAAAGAGATATTTTCTTTTTTACATTATTATTTGTGATTGCCATTATGAATAAAATTGATTCCATAGAAAGAGGATAAAGGATTTGATATATTTGACTTGGATTTATTTTATCTATGCTTTCCAGTTTTGATATTATATTATTCGTGTTTTTTAATGTTATATTAACTATATTCATATGTTTTCGTGTAAATTTGAATTTTTCTAAAACCTTTTTTGTGTCTTCTTCTTCAAGTTCATTTAATAAAACCGCTAAATATACTATCCAGTATTCAATTCCCATTTTTAAAAATAGCAAACGAAACCAGTTAAATACTTTATATAAATTGTAAAAATGATTTTCAATTCTGGATGTGAATTTTAGTTTTGGATGAATAAGAGCAAGTACGTTTAGCTCTGCCATTCTTCTAATAGCATTTACAGGCCGTTCTTCACTCAAAATAATAATAAGTTCATCTCTTACACGTTGATTTGCAATTTTATCAAACACACCAAGTTTTATGGCATTTTCAATAAAATGCTCAGTCTGTTTATCAATTTTAAAATGCAGTCTTTGTTCAAATCGGATAGCTCTGAATATTCTTGTAGGATCATCGATAAAACTTAAATTATAAAGTACACGTATTATTCCTTTTTTTATATCTTTTGTACCTCCAAAAAAATCAACCAATTGACCAAATTCATTTGGATTAAGCTTAACAGCTAAAGAATTTATTGTAAAATCCCGGCGGTAAAGATCATATTTTATTGAACTTGATTTAACCAGAGGCAATGCAGTAGGATATTCATAAAATTCTGTTCGTGCTGTAGCAATATCTATTTTAAATCCATCAGGTAAAACTACAACTGCGGTCCCGAACTTGGCATAACTCTTTACTGTGCCATCATATTCAGCGGCAAATTTTTCCGCAAAATCGATCCCATTGCCTTCTATCACAATATCCACATCAAGATTTTTATTCCCAATTAAAATATCACGTACAAATCCCCCAACAACATAAGCAGAATATGAATTCTTATCAGCAATTTGACCAGCGTTTAATAGGAGTTTAAATATTTTGTCGGGTATTCGAGATTCTAAATATGATGCCAGATTTTTATTTTCATTAATAGACTTCTGGTTATAATATAAAGTTGATTTATTTTCTTTTACAGATTGTAAAACTTTAAGAACATCAGTACGTGTAACAATTCCCAAAATTTTTTTTGAGTTATTTACAATAGGTATTCTTCCAATATTATTATTTATCATAAGACTATGTATTAAAGCAAGAGGAGTATCTGGATTTGCAGTTATAACATCTCTTGTCATATAGCCTCTTATAAAAGTATTCCCCAGACCATGCAGAAATGCTTTTTCAACATCCTGCCTTGTTATTATACCAACTACTTTGTCATCTTTTAATATAGGGAAACCAGTATGATTAAATCTAAGCATCATTTTTTTAGCTTCATCTATATTAGTATCTTCTTTGAGAGAAATAACATGTGTTGACATAATAAAAGATGCTTTTATCTCATGTTTTTCCTTACGTGCTAAAATATTAACAAGTTTTTCAATTGTTTCTTCTTTTGTTAAGTCTTTAATAACACTGGATGCAGCTTGAGGATGTCCTCCTCCTCCAAATTCTCTTGCAATTTCTCCAACATCTATTTCCTCTTTACGGCTTCTTGCAACAAAATATATTTTATCCCCCATTTTTACAATGCAAAAAAGAACATCTATATCCCCAATATCTCTGAGTCTGTGCGCAAGTATTGCCAGATCTCCAATATATTTATTTGTGGATGCTTGAGCAATTATTACTTTTATATTGTTGATTTTATATTCTTCAGAAGAAATAAGTAATTCATTTAATAGGTTAATCTGCTGTGGATTAAGATCACGATTAATATATCTGGGGATCTCTTTAAGCTGAGCTCCCATCCTCAATAAATAAGCCGCTGCATCAATATCTTCCGGTGTAGTGGATATATAACTTAACGAACCTGTATCTTCATATATACCAAGAGCAAAAATAGTTGCTTCTTCTTTTGTTATTTCTATTTTATTTTCTTTGATTTTCTGAATTAAAAGAGTTACAGTTGCACCTGTATCTTTGCATAACTCAAAATCAGGATTAATCCGGCCGGGTAGTTTGGGATGATGATCATATATATGAAGTTTTATAGCCTGATTATTCATAATTCCGGAAATTATTCCTATTCGTTCTGTTTGTTGAGTATCTACTAAAACTAAAAGTGTTACTTTTTTATAATCTTCTGGATTCAATTCTGAGAAATATTCTTTTACTTCCGGATGCATTTTTAAAAATTCAGAAACGTTTTGCTCTATTGTATTTGGTAAAATACATTTTGCTTCAGGATATAGTTTCTTTGCAGCAAGTATACAAGCAAATCCATCGAAGTCTATGTTTGAATGAGAAGTTATTATTTCCATTTTAAACCTTTTCTTTTAAGAGCCTATCCCGTTATCAATTTTCGGAACGAGGTCGAGCGAAAAGCTTATAGGCAAGGCCGCAGGAGTAAAACGTACTCTTCAGCAGTACATTTTATTCCGAGAACGAAGCATATAAGCTTTGCAGCCGACCGCAGTAGAAAATTGATAACGGGATAGGCTCTAAATTAAATATGGATTTTTTCTTCTTTCTTTGCCTATTGTAGTAAATTCCCCATGCCCCGGGTAAACATTTGAACTGTCATCCAGCAGGAAGAGTTTTGTTTTGATCGAAGAAATAATGCTTTCATATGAACCGCCAGGAAGGTCTGTTCTACCTATTGAATATTTGAATAATGTATCCCCGCAGAATATATTTTTATTATCTAATAAAAGACTTATGCTTCCTTTTGTATGTCCTGGTGTATGCAGTATATGAAATTTTATATCACCAAGACTAATAACATCATTTTCATTTATAAGCCCGTCTGCAATTGAAGAGATTTCTTTTTGTTCGTAAAAATCATAAAAGCTGGAAAGATTTTTTTGCGAGTTATGCAGCATAGGTTCATCAAGAGGATGAATAAGTATTTTAGCTTGAGGAAAATGCTCTTTTAAAAAATTATTTCCTGCTATATGATCAACATGGCCATGTGTATTTATTATATATATTAGCTCCAGACTCTCCTGTTTAATAAAATCTATGATTTCCCAGCACTGAGATGATCCTGGATCAATTACAGCTGTTTTCCGTGTTTTTGTAC
>JACRDZ010000227.1 GCA_016212735.1 Candidatus Firestoneibacteriota bacterium
AGATAAAAATGTTCCTTTTACCAACAACCAGAGCGAAAATGATATTCGAATGACCAAAGTTCAGCAAAAAATTTCCGGATGTTTTCGGTCTCCTGAAGGTGCTAAAATATTTTGTCGAATAAGAAGTTATATTTCAACATGAAAAAAAATGGAATTGGCTCAATTCAGGCTTTAAATCTATTATTTCAAGGAGAATCGCCAGAGTTTATAAAATAAACATGGACAGATTGTGCTGAATAGTTACAAAATAGTTTATAATTTATCAAATTAATTTAAGGAGGAAAATGTAATTATGGAATCAAAGATTATAAAAATTCAAGCATGTGAAATACTATCAACAGCGGGATTCCCAACAATTGAAACTACGGTTATTCTTAAAAATGGAGTTAAAGCTAAGGCTTCTGTCCCATTTGGTTCTTCAGCTGGTAAATATGAAGCACTTACTTTAGTAGATAAAGACCCTAAACGATATAATGGTTTCGGTATGCTTAAAGCTGTCCAGAATGTTGAAAAAGAGATTGCTCCGCAGATTGTTGGAATGGAAGTAATGGAACAGAAATTAATAGATGAAAAACTAATCTCAATGGATCCAACACCTAATAGAAATCGTATAGGAGGGAATGCTATTTTAAGTGTTTCTCTTGCTTGCGCAAGAGCTGGAAGTATCACATCCGGGATACCTTTATATCAATATATTAGAAATATTTATGGGAAGAAAGATACTTCTTATATATTGCCTAAACCAATGATGGTTGTGATTGAAGGGGGAAAACATGCAGATAATTCCACTGATCTTCAAGAGTTTAAGATTTCAATAATTCCAGATTGGAAAGCTAGAGATACGGTTCGTGCAGGTATTGAAGTCTATCATACACTGGGCAAGATATTAAAAGAAAAAGGTTATAATATAAATGTTGGTTATGAAGGCGCTTATGCACCGACATCTATTACTACAAATGAAGAACCGCTATTTTTGATTCAGGAAGCTATAAAGAGGGCTGGTTATAAAGCAGGGCAAGAAGTCGCAATATCTCTTGATCCTGCAGCATCAGAATTTCATGATAATGGTTTTTATAATCTTGAGAGAGAAAAAAAGAAGCTATCTTCGAATGAAATGATTTTTTATTACAAGCAGCTTGTAGAGAAATATCCAATTAATTCTATTGAAGATGGGCTTGGTGAAGATGATTGGGAATCATGGCCTGTTCTTAACAGGACTCTTGGTAATAAAATAATGATCATTGGTGATGATTTAACTGTTACACAGGTAAAGTATTTGCAGAAAGCAATTGATCTGGGTGCTATAAACTCTATACTTATTAAACCAAATCAAGTCGGTACATTATCAGAGACAATAGCAGCCATTGATTTAGCTCAGAAACATAATTTAAAAATTGTTGTTTCTCATCGCGGTGGAGGAGAAACCGAAGATACATTTATAATCGATTTAGCAGTTGCAGTGAATGCGCAATTTGTGAAAGTTGGACCTTCAAGAGGAGAACGTGTTGTAAAGTATAATCGTTTAATGGAGATAGGGGAAGAATTAAATAGATGATGTAAATGAGAAGGAGAAAAATATATTATGATAATAGATCAAATAAGAGCTATAGAAATATTAGACTCATGTGGAAATCCAACTATTGAAGTAGATGTAATATTAGAAAATAGTGTAATAGGAAGAGCCTCTGTCCCTTCAAATGATTCAACAACAGGTCATTATGAAGCTTTAGAATTAAGAGATAATGATCCAAAACGTTATCTGGGTAAAGGTGTTAGAAAAGCTGTAGAGAACGTAAATAAAATAATCGCGCCGCTTTTAATTGGAAAAAATGCACTTGAGCAGATAAATATTGATAATATAATGATAGAAAAAGATGGGACAAAAATCAAGGGGAACTTAGGTGCAAATGCTATTTTAGGTGTATCTCTTGCTGTTGCACGTGCTGCAGCAAATGCTCTTTCTTTACCTCTCTATCGTTATATAGGTGGAGTAAATGCATGTGAATTGCCTCTCCCTATGATGAATATTTTGAATGGAGGAGTGCATGGAGATAATAACGTTGATATTCAGGAATTTTTAATTTTACCTGTTAAAGCTTTTAATTTAAAAGAAGCAGTGCGAATAGGTGCTGAAGTTTTTCATTCTTTGAAAAAAGTACTTAAGAATAAAGGATACGCCACTTCTGTAGGAGATGAAGGCGGATTTGCTCCGAATCTTTCTTCTAATGAAGAAGCTTTAGATTTAATTATAGAAAGTATTGAAAAAGCAGGCTACAAACCTGGGGAAGATATTTATTTAGGGATGGATGTTGCAGCAAGTGAACTTTATAAAGATGGAAAGTATTTATTAAAAGCAGGGAATAAAAAAGAATACTCTTCAAATGATTTAGTACGTTTTTACGAAAGTTTAATATACAAATATCCGATAATCTCTATTGAAGATGGAATGGCAGAAAATGATTGGAATGGCTGGACTGAATTAACAGATGCTTTAGGAGATAGAGTTCAGTTAGTAGGGGATGATCTTTTTGTTACAAATACAGAAAGATTACAGGAAGGTATTGTTAATAAAGTTGCTAATGCTATCCTGATTAAAGTTAATCAAATAGGGACATTAACAGAAACTTTAAACTGTATTGAAATGGCAAAGCGTGCCGGTTATGGAGTTATAATATCTCATCGTTCCGGAGAAACGGAAGATCCTATCATAGCTGATATAGCAGTAGCTACAAATGCAGGGCAAATAAAAACAGGTTCTCTATCACGGACTGACAGAGTGGCAAAATACAATCAGCTATTCAGAATTGAAGAGGAATTAGAAAAAGCGGCTTATTATAAAGGTAAGAACGTTTTTAATAATATAAAAAATTTAGTTAATAAAAACGTGATTTAAGGTCTGTATATACCCTAAGGTAGTACTCTCATGAAAAAGAAAATCTTAATAATTGAAGATGATGAAAATACTCTTAGTTTTATGAGCCATGGTCTGGAGATGTTAGGGTACCAGTCTATGCCTGCTAGAAATGCAGTAGAAGCTGTTGAGCGTATTGTAGTTGAAGAGCCGGATCTTATTATTTTAGATCTTTTGCTGCCAGGTGTGGATGGATTTGAAATATGTCAGAAACTTAAAGATAATTATTTCACATCTCATATTCCTATTATTATTGTTACAGCAAAAGGAGATATTGATAACAGGGTAAAGGGGTTAAGTGTAGGTGCAGATGATTATGTTGTAAAACCATTTGATCCAATGGAACTTGATGCGCGGATTAAAGCTTTATTGCGAAGAGTAAGACGTGATTTGTATGCTAATCCATTAACTCGTCTGCCCGGGAACGTAGCTATTGAAGAAGAAATCACTGAATGTATTGCAAGCGGGATTAAATGTGCAATATGTTATCTTGATATTGATAATTTTAAAGCTTATAATGATAATTATGGATTTGCAAGCGGTGACAGTGTAATTAAACTTACATCTCGTATTATAGAAAGCGCTATTGAAGACTCCACTATATTAAGAGGATTTATAGGGCATCTTGGCGGAGATGATTTTATATTTATTGTTCCTCTGGAAAAAGTTGATGAAGTATGCGGAAAAATTATACATACATTTGATGATCTTATTTTATTGAAATATAGTGAAAGCGACCGCAAGCATAAATATGTAACAGCAATTGACAGGCAGGGGAAGACTCAAAAATTTCCTCTAATGTCTGTTTCAATAGCAGTAGTTACCAACGAACATAGAGCGTTTACTCATCATTTGCAAATATCAGAAATTGCAATGGAGATTAAAAAAATAGCAAAAAGAACACAGGGCAGTGTTTATGTTAAAGATAGGAGACGCAGTGGCAGCAAATCAATGGGGAAAAATCAATAGATTTATTATTTTGTTATTTAGTGATACATTTCTTATTTCTCTTGCTCTTATAACAGCATTTTTAGTCCGGTTTGATTTTAATATCCCGTTTAAATATTCTGTTACTTTAGAGAAAACAATATTAATAATGGTGGTTATATCTATAGTTTGCTTCTATATTTTTGGCTTATATCACAGTGTATTAAGATATGCCAGTGTTAAAGATTTCATACGTATTCTACAGTCCGTTACTTTGAGTTCTCTTATTTTTGCCACTATTATTTTCTTTATTCCTCGTTTTTATTATCCGCGTTCGATTTTAATAATTAATTGGTTATTAAATATTCTTTTTATTGGAAGTTTGAGATTTTCAATAAGAATTTTCCGCGGAATTTTACATGGGAGAGCTCTGGAAGGGAAAAGGACTTTAATTATTGGGGCAGGAGATGCTGGGGAAAAATTATTGCGTGAAATCATGGATAATGAAATACTGGAATATAATCCTATCGGTTTTATTGATGATGACCCGGTTAAACTTGGAAAACAGATTCACAATATCAAAGTTTTAGGTACAAGTGATAAATTGAATAATATAGTAAATAATCAAGGAATAGAACAAATTCTCATTGCTATACCTTCAGCTCCAGGACGTATAATTCGTAAAATAATAAAACAGTGCGAAGAATCAAATGTTTCATTTAAAACAATCCCGGGAATTGGAGATCTTATTGATGGGAAAGTAAATATTAATGAAATAAGAGATATAAAACTGGAAGACCTCTTGCGGCGTGTGCC